>NZ_JAGYGD010000029.1:0-83729 GCF_019947275.1 Pseudomonas sp. GL-RE-29 | reverse complement strand
ACCATCCCCTTCAACTCAACCCCCAACTGCGCCAACTTGATACTCGACGCCGCGTTCCCCTGCATCGCCAACGAAGATTGATCTGCGCTGGCACGAATGCTCGTGACGCTGCGATTGATCTCCTCGGCCACCGAACTCTGTTCCTCGGCAGCGGCAGCAATCTGCTGGTTCATCTGCTGGATCAACGACACCGCCGCCGCAATGCTTCCCAGCGCACTCTCGGTCTGTAGCGCATCGCTGACCGCCAGTTTCACCAGTTCGCCACTGCTCTGAATCTGCTGCACTGACGCGTGCGCCGCCGAGCGCAAGGCGCTGACCAATCGCTCGATTTCTTCGGTCGATTGCTGGGTCCGCTTGGCCAGTGCACGCACCTCATCGGCCACCACCGCAAAGCCCCTGCCCTGCTCGCCGGCCCGCGCCGCCTCAATGGCGGCGTTGAGCGCCAGCAAGTTGGTCTGCTCGGCCACGCTCTTGATCACGTTGAGCACCGAACCGATGTTCTGGATCTCCGCGCTCAGGCTTTCGATACTCGAACTGGCCGAGTTGGCTGAATCCGCCAGTTGTTCGATCCGCGCCATGCTCTGGCGAACCACGTGCTGGCCACTTTCAACCTTGCCATCCGCTGTTTGCGCGGCCTGGGCGGCTTCCTCTGCATTACGTGCGACGTCATGCACCGTGGCGGTCATCTGGTTCATGGCCGTGGCGACCTGTTCGGTTTCTTCCTTTTGGCTGCTGACTTCGAGGTTGGTCTGTTCCGTCACCGCCGACAGCGATTGCGCAGAAGTGGCCAGTTGTTCGATGCCCGCCTGCAAACCGCTGACGATATGGCTCAAACCCGCGCCCATCTGTTGCATGGCCTGCATCAATTGGCCGATCTCGTCACGACGCGTCACTTCAACCGTCGCGCTCAAATCTCCCGAGGCGATTTGCTGCGCCACACGGATCACGCTGCGCAACGGCCCCACGATCAAGCGGGTGATCACCCACGCCGCAATCAGCCCGACCAACAAGGCCAGTGCGGAAGAACCGATGATCAGCAATGAGTTCTTTTTCAGCTCCGCTTGCATTGAATGATCTTCGGCGACATAGGCCTGATCTACCCGCTCCACCACTTGGGCAGCACGTTGATGCAGTTGCTGATAGACGGTTTTTTCCTGTTCCAGCAAGCCGGTGTACTCGGCAAGCTTGTCGCTGAAACTGGCGATGTGACCGGTCACCTCATTAAGGACCGTCTGATACCCCTCGTCCTTGACCGTGGTTTTCAGTTGCTCTGCCTGAGTCAGCGCCTGACTGGCCTGTTCGATCTTGCCCTGCCCGGCGCTGTCATCGCCCTTGCGGCTCTGGTCCAGGCGTACGCGCGCTTCATTCATGGCTTGCAGCATCAGCCGGGATACCTGGCTGACCTGACTGGCCTGTTCGATGAATTGCGCACCGTCCTTGCCTTCAGAATCCTTCAAGGTATAAGCGCCGTCATCGGCGAGCCCGGCCTGCAGCACATCGAGATTATTGGCGACGCTGGACACCGACCAACTGGCCATTTCCAGCGCCAGGTCCTTGGCCTGACTGAGCGAGACGAACTCGTCAAACGCCTTGCGATAAGCGCCAAGGGACTGCTCGACGTCATTCATCACCGGTACGTTGGCCGCCGACTGCGCCTTGAGCTGGTTCGCCAGGGCAATCAGGCCGTCAACGCCTTCGTGCAGGGCGTCGACGGTTTCCGGATTGGCGTGCAAGGCATATTCCTGCTCCAGCAGTCGCACTTTCAGCAAACCACTGTTGAGCGACGACATCTGCTTGAGCCCGTCGAAACGCTGGCTGATGGTTTGCAGGGACCAGACACCGATGGCCGCCACCAGGGCGGTCAATAACAGCACCAGCACAAACCCGATACCCAGTTTTTTCGCCATACCGAGGTTGGCAAAACGTCCTTGCACGGCCGAAATCATTGCACTTAGTCCCCTGCCATAATCAATAGCCGCAGATTCGCAACGGGTCTGTAGCAACACAAGTCTCTGGCGTCGGAATAATGGCAAAAAGCTACGCTGGCGTCGCTTTCAGGACGCTTGAGGTCGATCCTGAGCGGTGGCCTGGAAAAATGCTCGGGCGCGGGGATCGCAAGCACAGGCCACATTGATGCGCTGCCATCCACAGGCCTCGCCATTGGGACTGAAGGCTGTCTTTGATGACAGCGAAATGCCAAATTGCCGCGCGTATGACCGCACCTGGCCGTCATCGAATGTGCGTGATCGCGCCCAAATGAACAGACCTCCCGCCGGCTTGCCGAAAACCTCCCATTCGGCGTCTTCGAGCAGCTGCAACGTCGCCAACCTGTCGCTATTCAAGCGTTGCCGCTGACGCTGCACCAACTTGCGGTAGGCACCGCTAGCCAACAGGCAGGCCAGCACCGATTCGCAAAATCGAGAGGCGCCGAGGCTACTGATCATTTTGACTTCGGCCAATCGTGCAATGACCTCGGCACCTGCCGCGACGAAGCCGACACGCAAGGAACTGCTGAGTGTCTTGGAGTAACTGCCGACGTAAATCACGCTGTTATCCAAGGCGGCGAGACGCTTGCCGGGACCGCTGTGCAGGTCTGCATAGACGTCGTCCTCGATGACCTGCACTCCGTATGTTTTCGCCAACTGAAGCAGCCGCTGTGCCACGACCGGTGTCAGGCAGCAACCCGTCGGGTTGTGATGGAAACTGTTGATGAACAATCCGCGAGGCCGGTGTTCTTGCAATAGCGCCTCAAGCGCGGCGATGTCCGGCCCGCGCGGAGTGCGCGCCACTTCATGCATACGGACACCGTGCAGTCTGAGTAACTCGAACAGCATCGGATAACCGGGGCTTTCCACCACCACGCAATCACCCGGTTTAAGCAGCGTGCGCACGATCAAGTCCAACGCCTGACTGGCCCCCGCGGTGGTCAGGATTCGGTCCTCTTCGATGCACATATCCAGCTGTCTGAGGCGTCTCGCAATTTGCTGGCGCAACGCCGGCAATCCCAGCGGCGTGCTGTAATTGAACAGGCCAGCCATGTCGGTGCGACTCACCTGACGAATCGCGTACGCCAGATCATCCGTCTCACGCCAGCTCTCGGGGAGTCCACCACTGCCCAGTTGTAGCTCGCACAGCATCGAATGCTGCGTGATGTCTGTGCCTTCGTCCTGTGGCCCCAGCGCGAACCCAGTCGAGGCAGCGACGACAAAACCTGCACCATGCCGCGACTCCAGCAGCCCTTGTGCCACCAGACGCTCACACGCCTCGACGACACTCGACTGACTGAGCAGATTGATTCGCGCGATTTGCCGCACCGAAGGCAAACGCGCTCCCGGCACCACATCGTTACAACGCAGCCAACAGCTCAGCGCGTCGACGATTTGCTGTACGACCGGCACCAAAGCCTGTCGATCGATTCTCAAATCCATGAGCAAGCAAACTCCTGTTTGTTTTGCGGGAAACAGTTAATCACAGGAGTGCTTGCCAAGATGTACGCCAACGCCGCCAAAGCCGTTGGTTCTAACCATTTGAAACACATTGCCCGGTGTATTCACGGAAACAAAAAACCTGTGGGAGTGAGCCTGCCCGCGATGGCGGCGTATCAGACAACATTGATGTCGACTGACACTCCCTCATCGCGAGCAGGCTCGCTCCTACAGGTTTGGTGTGGGCTATGGAGGAGTATTTCAGAACGCCGTCACGCCACCATCCACCGCCAACGAATGCCCCGTGGTGAATGCCGCGCCGTCGCTGCACAGGTACAACACCGCGCTGGCGATCTCCTCAACCTTGCCGATGCGGCCGACCGGGTGCATGGCATTGGCGAATTCGCCTTTCTTCGGGTCGGCCTCATAGGCGCGGCGGAACATGTCGGTGTCGATCACCGCCGGGCAAACCGCATTGACCCGGATCTTTTTCTTCGCGTATTCGATGGCCGCCGATTTGGTCAAGCCGATCACCGCGTGTTTCGAGGCTGCGTAGATACTCATCTTCGGCGCTGCGCCAAGTCCAGCCACTGACGCGGTGTTGACGATTGCGCCACCACCCTGGGCCAGCAGCAACGGCAATTGATACTTCATGCACAGCCACACGCCTTTGACGTTAACGCCCATGATCGCGTCAAACTCATCGAGCGTGCCGTCGGCCAGTTTGCCTTTCTCAATCTCGATACCAGCATTGTTGAAGGCATAGTCGAGGCGGCCGTAGGTATTCACCACCTCATCCATCAGATTTTTTACTTCGCTTTCCACCGTGACGTTGCAGCGCACGAAGGTCGCTTCGCCGCCCGCGGTACGAATCAGCGCCACGGTGCCCTCGCCGCCCGCCGTGTCCATGTCGGCCACAACCACTTTCAAGCCTTCGGCGGCGAACGCCTGGGCCGTCGCCCGGCCAATACCATTGGCGGCGCCCGTCACTACGGCGACCTGGCCGGAAAACGTCATGCTCATTGTTATGTCCTCGAAGAGAGTGGATGCGGGGATCGCGTGTTCGCAGTCTAGCCACAGCGTCCCGTGGCACGGCAGCACTATCAAAAGGCCGGTTGGGCGCCCATGAGTTGCAGTGATGGAACTGCCGTGCCAACTATCACTGCACTGGATCAACCTGCATTCGCCGCATCAGCCAAACTTGCGGCATCGCCGATGAAAGGCTATCAACAAGGCTTCATTCATCTTGAGTGCCTGTCATGACTAATCAGACCAATCGCCAATTCCTGCTCGCCAAACGTCCTGTGGGCGCAGCAACCCGCGAGACATTCACCTATCAGGAAGTACCGGTTGGCGAGCCGGCGGCGGGTCAGATTCTGGTCAAGAACGAATACCTGTCCCTGGACCCGGCCATGCGTGGCTGGATGAACGAGGGCAAGTCCTACATCCCGCCGGTCGGCCTTGGCGAGGTGATGCGCGCGCTGGGTGTAGGCAAAGTCGTGGCTTCGAACAATCCGGGTTTTGCGGTCGGGGACTACGTCAACGGCGCGCTGGGGGTGCAGGACTACTTCCTCGGTGAGCCCCGCGGGTTCTACAAAGTCGATCCGAATCTGGCACCGCTGCCGCGTTATCTGTCGGCACTGGGCATGACCGGCATGACCGCGTACTTTGCCCTGCTCGACGTCGGTGCACCGAAAGCCGGCGATACCGTGGTGCTGTCGGGCGCGGCCGGCGCTGTGGGCAGCATTGCCGGGCAAATCGCCAAGATCAAGGGTTGCCGGGTGGTCGGCATCGCCGGTGGTGCGGACAAGTGCAAGTTCCTGATTGATGAACTGGGCTTCGACGGCGTCATCGACTACAAGAACGAAGACGTCATCGCCGGCCTCAAGCGCGAATGCCCGAAAGGCGTGGATGTGTATTTCGATAACGTCGGCGGCGATATTCTCGACGCGGTACTGAGCCGCTTGAACATGAAGGCGCGGGTAGTGATCTGCGGCGCCATCAGCCAGTACAACAACAAGGAAGCGGTCAAAGGCCCGGCCAACTACCTGTCGTTGCTGGTCAACCGTGCGCGCATGGAAGGCTTCGTGGTAATGGATTACGCCGCCCAATTCGCTGCCGCCGGGCAGGAAATGGCCGGCTGGATGGCCAAGGGTCAGCTCAAGAGCAAGGAAGACATCGTCGAAGGACTGGAGACGTTCCCGGAGACGCTGATGAAATTGTTCAGCGGGGAGAATTTCGGCAAGTTGGTGTTGAAGGTTTAACCCCAACCTGTAGGAGCCGGCGTGCTGGCGATGGCCTCACCGCGGTGGTTCAGGTGAACCGTGGTGAGGCTATCGCCAGCAAGCCGGCTCCTACAAATTATCTCAGGCCAGTTCGGCGACTACGGAAGCCAACGCCTTCGCCGGATCGGCCGCCTGGCTGATCGGACGGCCAATCACAAGGTAATCAGAACCGGCATCCAGCGCCTGACGCGGGGTCAGGATGCGGCGCTGATCGTCCTGGGCGCTGCCCGCCGGGCGAATCCCCGGGGTGACCAATTGCAGCGACGGGTGCGCCGATTTCAGGGCCTGGGCTTCCAGAGCCGAGCACACCAGACCGTCCATCCCGGCTTTTTCCGCCAGTGCGGCCAGACGCAGCACCTGCTCCTGCGGCTCGATGTCCAGACCAATGCCTGCCAGGTCCTCACGCTCCATGCTGGTCAGCACGGTCACGCCGATCAGCAATGGTTGCGGACCGCTGCGCTTGTCCAGCACTTCACGGCACGCCGCCATCATGCGCAGGCCACCGGAACAGTGCACGTTGACCATCCACACGCCCATCTCTGCAGCCGCCTTTACGGCCATCGCGGTGGTGTTCGGGATATCGTGGAACTTGAGGTCCAGGAACACTTCGAAGCCCTTGTCACGCAGGGTGCCAACGATTTCCGAGGCGCAGCTGGTGAACAGTTCTTTACCGACTTTGACCCGGCACAGCTTCGGGTCCAACTGATCGGCCAGCTTCAGTGCGGCGTCACGGGTGGGGAAATCCAGGGCGACGATGATAGGAGTCTGGCAGGCGGACATGAGTGGGCTCTCAGGCAAGTCGAAATCGGCGCGCATTGTAGCGGAACCAGCGCGGCTGCGGGACCCGATGATCGGTAAATCGTCGAGAATGCCCAGGCAAGACTAGCCGCTGGCGCAATTGTGTCGAGTTCGGTACATACCCGACACGCCCACAACACCCTTTACCGCTACCCTCGGCAGCCGCTACACGTCCTTACAGCACTTCCCGCCTCCGGGCCGGACGCCTATGCTGAAGCCACAACCTCGCAGCCTATCTTTGTGGTTGGCAGCCTACCTGGCAGATGAACGCACGCATGCACAACACCCTCGCTCCTGTGAACGACGATCAAAAAGCGCCCGGCGACGACAAGCGCTGGAGCATTCGCGCCCTGATCGTCGACGATGACGTCCCGATCCGTGAACTGATGATCGATTACCTGGCCCGCTTCAACATTCACGCCAGCGGCGTCACCGATGGCGCCGCCATGCGCCTGGCCCTGCAAGCCGAGCATTTCGATGTGGTGGTGCTCGACCTGATGCTGCCCGGCGAAGACGGGTTGTCGCTGTGCCGTTGGCTGCGCGCCGAGTCGGACATCCCGATCCTGATGCTCACCGCCCGTTGCGAACCCACCGACCGGATCATCGGCCTGGAACTGGGTGCCGACGACTACATGGCCAAGCCATTCGAGCCACGTGAACTGGTCGCGCGCATCCAGACCATCCTGCGCCGGGTGCGCGACGATCGCAGTGAACAGCGGGCGAACATCCGTTTCGACAACTGGCGCCTGAACAGCGTGCTGCGCCAGTTGATTGCCGCCGATGGCCTGGTGGTGCCGCTGTCCAACGCCGAGTTCCGCCTGTTGTGGGTGTTCATCGAACGTCCACGCCGGGTGCTGAGTCGCGAACAGTTGCTGGATGCCGCTCGCGGTCGTTCGATCGAAGCCTTTGATCGCAGCATCGACCTGCTGGTCTCGCGCCTGCGGCAAAAACTGGGCGATGACCCGAAAGCGCCGCAGTTGATCAAGACCGTGCGCGGTGAAGGTTACCTGTTCGACGCCCGAGACATCGGCTGATGCGCGGGCGCTTCGATACGCTGTTCGGCCGCCTGTTTGGCGTGTTGTTGGTGGCGATTATCCTGGCGCACCTGCTGGCCTTTGCCTGGTTTCACTATTACGGCCCGCCACCGCCACCACCGCCGCCGGAGTTTTCCGAAAACTTCGACGGAAAACGCCCGACAACCGATCCACGCTTCGAAAACCGCCCGCCACGACCATGGTTTGGCGGGCCGATGGTGCCGCTGACCTTTCAATTGATCTCGCTGATCATTGCTGCCTGGTACGGGGCCAAACTGCTGAGCCGGCCGATCCAGCGCCTGAGTGACGCCGCTGAACGCCTGAGCGAGAACCTCGACAGTCCACCGCTGGAAGAGTCCGGTCCACGGGAGGCGCGGCAAGCGGCGCACACCTTCAACAAGATGCAACGCCGGATCATCGAGCAAGTGCAGCAGCGCTCGCGGATGCTCGGCGCGGTGTCCCATGACCTGCGCACGCCGCTGTCGCGGCTCAAGTTGCGGCTGGAGCAGATCGAAGACGACAAGTTGCAAGGCCAGATGCGTCAGGATCTGGACGACATGATCAGCATGCTCGACGCCACCCTCACCTACCTGCACGAGCAGCGCACCAGCGAGCAACCGCAGTTGATGGACGTGCAGGCGCTGGTTGAATCCTTGAGCGAAAACGCCCAGGACCAGGGTGCCGACGTCCAGGCCAGCGGTCATTGCGCGCCGCTGCAAGTACAGCCGATGGCGTTGCGATCCTGCGTCAACAACTTGCTGGATAACGCTCTGCGCTATGCCGGGCAGGCGCTGATTACCATTGAAGACCATCGCGAGCAGTTGATTATTCGAGTGATCGACCATGGCCCGGGGATTGCGGAGGAACAGCGTGAAGCGGTGTTTGAACCGTTCTTTCGCCTGGAGGGTTCGCGCAATCGCAACTCCGGTGGCGTCGGTTTGGGCATGACCATCGCCCGCGAGGCGGCAGAGCGAATGGACGGACAATTGAGCCTGGAAGAAACCCCGGGGGGCGGGTTGACGGCGGTTATTCGCCTGCCGCGCTCCTGACGTAAAAAGATCGCAGCCTGCGGCAGCTCCTACATGGAAATGCGATCCCCTGTAGGAGCTGCCGCAGGCTGCGATCTTTTTTCTGTGTACCGAACGGTACAAACCCCACATACCCACGACAACTTGCCCCTTGAGGCTGCATAAGCCGGTGCACCCACCGGTTTTCCATTCCAAGGAGTGAGCCCAATGATTGGTAGCGTCAGCAACTACACGAGCTATACCGGCACCAGTAGCACCTCAACCAGCAGCGCCCGCTCGCAACAGTTCCAAAAAGAGCTGCTCGCCAAACTGGATACCAACACCGATGGTTCGGTGGATCAGGATGAACTCAAGAGTGCGTTGTCGCAGAAGAGCGATGACGGCCTGCTGGTCAGCCTGAGCAAGAACTTCGCCGACCTGGACAGCGACGACAGTGGCGACCTGAGCAGCGAAGAGATGGCTGCGATGGCTCCCCCGCCACCGCCGCCACGGGACGAGGCGCCGGACACCGAACTGGCTGACGCATTGATCAGTGCCCTGGACGCCGATGGCGACGGCGCCATCAGCAGCGATGAGCTGAGCAGCGGCCTGACCAGTGCTGGCAGCAGCGCCGACACCAGTGAAGTCTTCTCGGCACTGGACAAGAATGAAGACGGCACCATCAGCAAGGACGAACTCGCCGCCAGCCTTGCGCCCCCACCGCCTCCGCCACAGCAGGCGTCCAGCGACGAACTGTTCAGCAGCTTCGACGCCGACAGTGACGGCAGCGTCAGCGCCACCGAACTGACCAGCGCATTACAGTCGGGCGATTCATCGACCAGCACCGACACCAGCGCGGCCTTGCTCAAGGTACTCGATAGCGACAGCAGCGGCGGTGTCAGCAGCGATGAACTCAAAGCTGCCCTGCAAGCCGGGCGGGAGCAAAACATCGACAGCGCCACCGCTCAGTCAACCACCAGCGAAGCCCTGAAGAAAATGATCGCCAACCTGAGCAAGCAGTATTCGCTCGACAACGTGGCGAGCGTGGGCAAGTACTTGAACGAAGCGACCTGAAGTTCCACCTGAAACAAATGTGGGAGCTAGCCTGCTGGCGATAGCGGTGGGTCAACCAACATTAATGTTGAATGACACACCGCTATCGCCAGCAGGCTAGCTCCCACAGGTTTTCGGCTGGGCCGCTAACTCAGCGCTTGCGCAGAATCACGCTACCAATCGAGTAACCGGCGCCGAACGAGCTGAGCACCGCCAACGAACCGGCGGGCAGATCGTCCTGATTCTTGTGAAAGGCAATCACGGAACCGGCGGAGCTGGTGTTGGCGTAGGTGTCGAGAATCACCGGTGCTTCCTGTTCGGTGGCGTCGCGACCCAGCAGTTTCTTGACGATCAGGTGGTTCATGCTGAGGTTGGCCTGGTGCAGCCAGAAGCGCTTCACGTCGCTGACGTTGAGCTGGTTCTCTTCCAGGTGCGTCGCGACCAGTTCGGCCACCATCGGGCACACATCGCGGAATACCTTGCGGCCTTCCTGGACGAACAGTTTGTCCTTGGCACCGATGCCCTCTTCCGCCGCGCGGTTGAGGAAGCCAAAGTTGTTACGGATGTTGTTGGAGAACTTGGTCAGCAGCTTGGTGCTGACGATGTCGAACTGGTACTGGGACGTCGCCAGGTCGGCACGTTCGATGATCACCGCAGTCGCGGCGTCGCCGAAGATGAAGTGGCTGTCACGGTCGCGGAAGTTCAGGTGACCGGTGCAGACTTCCGGGTTGACCATCAAAATCGCCCGGGCCTGGCCCAGCTGGATGCTGTTGGCAGCGGTCTGGATGCCGAAAGTCGCCGAAGAACACGCCACGTTCATGTCGAAACCGAAGCCCTGGATGCCCAGCGCTTCCTGAACTTCGATGGCAATGGCCGGATAGGCGCGTTGCAGGTTGGAGCAGGCGACGATCACGCCGTCGATATCCGCAGCGGTCTTGCCGGCGCGTTGCAGGGCTTGCTCAGCCGCGCCGATCGCCATCTGGCACAACACCGACCATTCGTCGTTCGAACGCTCCGGCAGGCGTGGCGCCATGCGTTGCGGGTCGAGGATGCCATCCTTGTCCATGACAAAACGGCTCTTGATGCCAGAGGCTTTTTCGATGAACGCTGCGCTGGACTCGGTCAACGCTTCGACTTCACCGCGTGCGATGGCGTCGGCGTTATCGGCGTTGAATTGCGCCACATACGTATTGAAAGACTGCACCAGCTCTTCGTTGGAGATGCTGTTGGCCGGGGTGTACAGGCCGGTGCCGCTGATGACGACGTTATGCATGGTCGTGTCTCTAATCTGTTCAGGCAGAAAGCATTGGCACCGACGTACCAATACACAAAGGGTTCGTTCCCGTGACGGGAAAGCCAACCTGGCATCGCTTTATTCCGTACCGCCCGAACCCTGAGAGGCTCAAAACCGCGGGGCCGGCGTTTATAGGCGCGAAGTTTGCCATAAACGCGAGATTTTGGCCCCTTATTGCTGGGTGAAACACCGCTCACCCTGTAGGAGCTGCCGCAGGCTGCGATCTTTTGATTTTAAAAACAAAGATCAAAAGATCGCAGCCTCCGGCAGCTCCCACAGTAAATCCCAGTGGGTCATGGGAGTCGCGAAGGAGTCGGGATCACGGCTCGACCTGGGTCCACTGCTTGTTCAGACGCTTGTCGGAGATCGGCACTTTGGTGCCCAACTGCTGGGCGAACAGCGACACCCGGTATTCCTCCAGCCACCAGCGATACAGCTCCAGTTGCGGATCGCGTTTGCCTTCCTGGGCGTGCTTGTTGGCGCGGGTCTGGTATTGCGTCCACAGGCCAGACAGTTCGCCGGCCCAGACCCGATCCCGCTGCACCTGAGCGCCAATTTTCTCGAAACGCTGCTCGACCGCTTTCAGATAACGCGGCAACTCCTTGAGCCATTGCATCGGCGTTTCCCGGACAAACCCCGGGTACACCAGATGACTGAGCTGCTGCTTGATGTCGTTCAAGGCCACGGCTTGCGCCAGGTCGATCTTGCCCTTGAAGCGTTTCTGCAAACCGTGCCAGAGCTTGAGGATGTCCAAAGTCAGCTTCGCCAGACGCTCGGCGTGCTCGGTCCAGGCGCCGCGCTTGCGTTCGGCCAGGGACGCCAATGCGGCGCCATCGCGGGGCAAAGGGTCTTCGCCGTCGAGGATGCAGCTGTCGAGGCTGGCCAGCAGAATGTCTTCCACCAGCGCATCGACGCGCCCGAGGTCGCGATACAGCAGGCCGAGTTCGGTCAAGCCCGGCAACTTGCCGCGCAGGAACTTCGCCGGTTCCGCCAGTTGCTGCATCAACAAACGCTGCAAGGCGCGGCGATGCTGGAATTCGGCTTCGGCCGGGGTCGAGAAGCGCCCTTCCTTGACCGTACCCGCCTCTTCCACCAGCGCCGGATACACCGTCATCGACAGCCCGGCGATCTTCTGCTGGGTTTTCTCGGCCACGGCGGCAAACACTTTCGGCTCAACTGGTTGCTGACTTTTCGCGGTTTGCGGCACGGCCAACGCAGCTTGGCTCGCTTCGGCAAAACGCGCGGTCAACTCGGCCAGATCGCGACCTTCACCGAGGAACTTGCCCTGGGCGTCGACGATTTCCAGGTTCATCCGCAGATGGCTTTCAACCTGCTGCGCGGCTTCGGCCCAGGCTTCGTCGCTGACGCGGGCGCCGGTCATGCGCAGCAACTCGCGACCCAGCGCTTGGGGTAACGAGCCCTCGGCGAAGGTCATGCGCTGCAATGCGGCTCTGACGAAGTCCGGTACCGGCACGAAATTCTTGCGCAGAGCCTTGGGCAGGTTACGCACCAGGGCAATGCACTTGGCTTCAATGACACCCGGCACCAGCCATTCCAGACGCTCCGGCGGCAGCATCGGCAACAGCGGTGCCGGCACGCGCAACGTCACGCCATCACGCGGATGGTTCGGTTCGAAGTGGTAGCTCAGGGCCAATTCCAGATCGCCGATGTGCAGGGTGTCCGGATAATGCTGGGCGGTGACTTCACTGGCCTCACGGGCCAGCACGTCTTCCTCGCGCATGATCAGCAGCTGCGGGTCTTTCTGACTGTTGATCCGATACCAGCTGTCAAAAGTCGCCGTTTGGTGAATCTCTGCCGGCAGGCGTGCATCGTAGAAGGCGTACAGGGTTTCTTCGTCGGCCAAAATGTCGCGACGGCGGGCCTTGGCTTCCAGTTCGTCGAGCTGTTCCAGCAATTGCTTGTTGGCGGTCAGGCACTTGGCCTTGGACTGAATCTCGCCGCGCACCAGCGCTTCGCGAATGAACAACTCGCGAGACACCACCGGATCGACCGGGCCGTAATGCACCGGCCGGCGCCCGACCACGATCAAGCCGAACAGGGTGATCTGCTCGAAGGCCACGACCTGGCCACGCTTCTTTTCCCAATGCGGTTCGAAGTGGTTTTTCTTGATCAGGTGCCCGGCCAGCGGTTCGATCCAGTCGGCATCGATCTTCGCCACCATCCGTGCGTAAAGCTTGGTGGTTTCCACCAGTTCGGCGGTCATCAGCCATTGCGGGCGCTTCTTGCCGATGCCCGACGACGGATGAATCCAGAAGCGCCGCTGACGGGCGCCAAGGTAGTCGCCATCTTCGGTTTTCTGGCCGATCTGACTCAGCAAGCCGACGAGCACCGCTTTGTGCAGCTTCGGATAATCCGCCGGTTCTTTGTTGAGGCTCAGCTGCATGTCGCGGCAGATCAGGCTCAATTGACGATGGGAATCGCGCCACTCGCGCAGGCGCAGGTAATTCAGGAAATTCTTGCGGCACCAATTACGCAGTGGACTGGCGGTCAATGCCTGACGCTGCTCTTCGAAACCGCGCCACAGATTGACCAGCCCGGCGAAGTCCGAGTCGATGTCTTTCCACTGGGCATGCGCCTGATCCGCCGCTTGCTGACGCTCCGGTGGACGCTCGCGTGGGTCCTGAATCGACATGGCGCTGGCGACGATCAGCACTTCCTGCAAGCTGCCAAGCTTGGCCGCTTCCAGCAACATGCGGCCCATGCGCGGGTCCACCGGCAGCCGCGCCAATTGGCGACCGAGCGGGGTCAGCTGACTGTTGCGGTCCACCGCCGAAAGTTCTTGCAGCAGGTTGTAGCCGTCGCTGATGGCCTTGCCATCCGGCGGCTCGATAAACGGGAACGCGGTGACCTCACCGAGGCGCAGATGCAGCATCTGCAAAATAACTGCCGCGAGGTTGGTCCGCAGGATCTCCGGATCAGTAAATTCCGGCCGTCCAAGGAAATCTTCTTCGCTGTACAGGCGCACGCAGATACCCGGCTCGACCCGACCGCATCGGCCTTTACGCTGGTTGGCGCTGGCCTGGGAAATCGCTTCGATGGGCAGGCGCTGGACCTTGGCGCGGTAGCTGTAGCGGCTGATGCGTGCGGTGCCGCTGTCGATCACGTAGCGAATGCCCGGCACGGTCAGCGAGGTTTCCGCGACGTTGGTCGCCAGCACCACTCGACGGCCAGGGTGCGACTGGAAAATCCGCTGTTGCTCGGCCGGCGACAGGCGCGCGTACAACGGCAGGATTTCGGTGTGTTTGAGCTGGGCCTTGCGCAGCATGTCGGCAGCGTCGCGAATCTCGCGCTCGCCCGGCAGGAACACCAGCACGTCACCGGGACTGCGGCGCTCACTGCGCTCAAACGCGGCGATTTCGTCGAGGGTGGCGAGGATCGCCTGATCCACGGTCAAGTCATCTTCGACGCGGTTGCCCTCTTCGTCCTGCTCCAGGGTCAGCGGGCGATACCAGGTGTCCACCGGGAAGGTGCGACCGGAGACTTCGACAATTGGCGCATCGTCGAAGTGCTTGGAGAAACGCTCCAGGTCGATGGTCGCCGAGGTGATGATGACTTTCAGGTCCGGACGGCGCGGCAGCAAGGTTTTCAAGTAGCCGAGCAGGAAGTCGATGTTGAGGCTGCGTTCGTGGGCTTCGTCGACGATGATCGTGTCGTAGCGTTCCAGGTAGCGGTCGTTCTGGGTTTCCGCCAGCAGGATGCCGTCGGTCATCAGTTTGATCAGGGTGTTGGAATCGCTTTGATCCTCAAACCGCACCTGATAGCCAACCAGCGCGCCCAATGGCGTGCCGAGCTCTTCGGCGACCCGGGCGGCGACGCTGCGCGCAGCGATTCGGCGCGGTTGGGTATGGCCGATCAAACCGTGCTGACCGCGACCGATTTCCAGGCAGATCTTCGGCAACTGGGTGGTTTTACCCGAGCCGGTTTCACCGGCGATGATCAGCACCTGATGCTTGAGCAGTGCCTCTTTGATTTCGTCGCGCTTGGCGGCGATTGGCAGGCTGTCGTCGTAACGAATCACCGGCAGGCTGGCCTTGCGCGCCAATACCTGATCACAGGACGCCTGCATGCGCGTCACCCATTGGGCCAGCTTGGCCTCGTCAGGTTTCTTGCGCAGCTCAAGCAACTGCCGCCGCAGCCGGTGGCGGTCGGCGAGCATGGCGTGATCAAGGTTTTTCAGCAGTTTGTCGATGGAGGGCGATTCGTCGGTCATCGGGTACGCAATTCAGTCGTCTAGTGGCGCAGGGGGGCGATTGTCGCAGATTTGGCTCACTCGCGACGAATGCAACCTGCTTTTGTGGCGAGGGAGCTTGCTCCCGCTCGGTTGCGAAGCAGCCGCAATACGGTCACCGCGAATTACCTGAAACTGCGCGGTGGATTGTTTTGGGGTCGCTTCGCAACCCAGCGGGAGCAAGCTCCCTCGCCACAGGGTGTTCACTCTAAGAGCCCCGGCTTGCCGGCGATGGCGTCCGTGAGACCGCTATCGCCAGCAAGCCGGCTCCTACAGGGGGTTGTTGCGTTATTCGTTATCCAGGCCTTTGCGGCGATACGGGAACACGTCGATTACTTTGCCGGCGCGAATCGCGTCCTGAAGGCTTTTCCAGTAGTCGGCGTTGTACAGCTCGCCATGCAACTGCTCGAACAACTTGCGCTGCCCTGAGTCGGCAAACAGGAACGGCGGAAACTCTTCAGGAAACACATCCAGCGGCCCGATCGAATACCACGGTTCCGACGCCATCTCGTCTTCCGGCGTACGCGGCTCCGGGATGTGGCGAAAGTTGGCCTCGGTAAGAAAGCAGATCTCGTCGTAGTCGTAGAACACCACCCGACCGTGACGGGTCACGCCGAAGTTCTTCAGCAGCATGTCGCCGGGAAAAATGTTGGCCGCCGCCAGTTGCTTGATCGCGAGGCCATAGTCTTCCAGCGCTTCGCGGACCTGCGCCTCGTTGGCGTTTTCCAGGTACAGGTTCAGCGGCGTCATGCGGCGCTCGGTCCAGCAGTGGCGGATCAGCACGGTGTCGCCTTCTACCGACACCGTGGACTGCGCGACTTCCAGCAGTTCTTCCAGGCACGCCGGGTCGAACTTGCTCAGCGGGAAACGGAAGTCGGCGAACTCCTGGGTATCGGCCATGCGCCCGACGCGGTCGACGCTTTTCACCAAGCGATACTTCTCGATCACCGTGGCGCGGTCGACGTTTTTCGACGGCGAGAAACGGTCCTTGATGATTTTGAATACGGTGTTGAACCCCGGCAGGGTGAACACGCTCATGACCATGCCGCGCACGCCGGGGGCCATGATGAACTGGTCGTCGGTGTTGGCCAGGTGATTGATCAGCGCCCGGTAGAACTCGGACTTGCCGTGTTTGTAGAAACCAATCGAGGTGTACAGCTCGGCGATGTGCTTGCCCGGCAGGATGCGCTTGAGGAAGCCGATGAACTCCGCCGGCACCGGCACATCCACCATGAAATACGAACGGGTGAACGAGAAGATGATCGACACGTCCGCCTCGTCGGTGATCAGCGCATCAATCTGGATGCCATGGCCTTCGCGATGCAGCAGCGGAATCGCCAGCGGCCATTGTTCATCGGCGGTGTAGATGCGCCCCACCAGATACGCGCCTTTGTTGCGGTAGAGCACCGAGGAAAACAGTTCGACGCTCAGCTCCGGGTCCTTGCACACCCAGTCCGGCAGGTTCTCACGCAGTTGCGCTTCGAGGCGGCGCAGGTCGCCGGGCAGGTCGGCGAATTCCTCGCTGAAACGGTAATCGGCAAAAATGCTCGCCAGCATGCTGGACAACTGGCCCTGCGGTTTATACGTGCGGGTTTGCGCGGCGCGGGCCCGGCGCAGGCTCGGCCGGGTGGTGTGGATGAACATGCAGCCGTCGCTGATCAGGTCATGGCTGAACAGCCCGCAGAAAATCGAGTTGTACCAGGTCTCGGACAGTTCATCGTCGAAGCGCAGGTCGATCAGGCTGATGTAGGCGTTTTTCACCAGCGGCCAGCAACTGACGTCCAGCGTGTCGGCGTCAAACGCGGTGCGCAGTCGCTCCACGGTTTCGCTGACTTTTTCTTCGTAGAGGTTGATCCGCGCCGCCGACGCCGATTGCGTCTCCTGCCACAAAGCCTTCTCGAAACGGGCCCGGGCACCGTCGGTGATCTGGCGGAAATGCTCGCGGTAATCGTCAAAGCCATCGAGGATCAAGCGGGCGATGTCGGCGGCTGGCCATTGCTGCGGCATGGTGAGTCCTCTGCGGGAATTCGTGAGCCCTGAGCTTAGCCAGTGAAGCGGGTGCAGGAGAAGTGTAATTTTCGAGCTGAATTAATTGCTCGGTTTTCGGTTGCCATCGATCAGGGGCTCGGCAACACTCTCGCCCTCATCAAGGAAGGAACACGCTGTGAACCCCGTCGATTTATTCCGTTTACTGTCACTGGCGGCCATTTGGGGTGCGAGTTTCCTGTTCATGCGCATTATTGCGCCGGTGATTGGCAGCATTCCTACCGCTTTTTTCCGGGTATCGATCGCCGCTGCCGGACTGCTGGTGATTCTGGGGCTGATGCGCATCAGCTGGGATTTCAAGGGCAAACTCAAAACCGTGATGCTGCTCGGGGTAATCAACTCCGGGATTCCGGCGACGCTCTATTCGGTGGCCGCTCAGGTGCTGCCCGCCGGTTATTCGTCGATTTTCAATGCCACCACCCCCTTGATGGGCGTGCTGATCGGCGGCCTGTTTTTCCATGAACGGCTCACCGGCGCCAAGCTCGGCGGCGTGTTCCTCGGGCTGTTTGGGGTGGGCGTGCTGACCCGTGCCGGTCCGGTGGCGTTCGATATGGAGCTGCTGATGGGCGCCGGCGCCTGCCTGCTCGCGACCACTTGCTACGGATTTGCGGGATTTCTGGCCCGCCGCTGGCTCGATCAGGCCGGTGGTCTCGACAGCCGTTTGTCGGCACTGGGCAGCATGCTCGGCGCGACATTGTTCTTGCTGCCGCTGTTCGGCTACAGCGTGATCAGCCAGCCACCGGCGAGCTGGGGCGGCTGGAGTGTCTGGCTATCGTTGCTGGGGTTGGGTCTGGGCTGCACGGCGTTTGCGTACATCATTTACTTCCGCCTCCTGAGCTCGGTTGGCCCGGTGAAATCGATGACCACGACCTTCCTGATCCCGCTGTTCGGTGTGTTGTGGGGGGCGCTGTTTCTGGATGAGCCGCTGTCGATGGCGCATATCTATGGTGGCGTGCTGATTGCCGTGGCGTTGTGGCTGGTGTTGAAGCCGGCGTTGGTGAAGGTGGCTGAGGTAGTGGCCAAATAGATGTGTGGTGCTGTTGATGACGCCATCGCTGGCAAGCCAGCTCCCACAGGGATTGGCGTCGGACACTGTTTCCGTGCACCACGCCAAACCTGTGGGAGCTGGCTTGCCAGCGATAGCGATCACCCAGACACTACAAAGCTGACTGACTCACCTCCCCATCCACCAACCGCCGTATGCCCAGCGGATTGGCATCCTGTAACGCCTCGGGCAGCAAGGCATCCGGATAATTCTGGAAGCACACCGGCCGCAGGAACCGATCAATAGCCAGCGTGCCCACCGATGTACCGCGGGAATCGGACGTCGCCGGGTATGGCCCGCCATGCACCATCGCCTCGCACACCTCGACTCCGGTCGGATAGCCGTTGAGCAGAATCCGCCCGACCTTTTCCTGCAGCACCTCCGCCAGCCAACGGTACTCCAGCAACTCGTCAGGCTCGCCAATCAGCGTCGCCGTCAGTTGCCCACGAAGGCCATGCAGCGCCGCCGCGAGCTGCGCTCGATCCTCGACTTCGATGACGATGGTGGTCGGCCCGAACACTTCTTCCTGAAGCAATTCATCGCCCTTGAGCAGCAGGCTGACATCGGCCTGGAACACCTGCGGTTGCGCCTGATTGCCCTGCTGCGGTTTACCCGCCAGATGCGTCAGCCCCGGATGTTCATGCAACTCGCCAAGGCCTCGGCTGTAACTGGCGAGCGCGCCGGCATTGAGCATGGTTTGCGGCGGTTGCTGGTTCATGCTGACGCAGAAGGTTTCCAGAAACAGGCTGAACTGCGGCGAACGCAGGCCGATGACCAGGCCCGGATTGGTGCAGAACTGACCACAGCCCAGCGTCACCGAGCCGGCCAGTTGCGCGGCGATCTGCTCGCCGCGCACTGCCAGCGCTTCCGGCAACAGGAACACCGGGTTGATGCTCGACATCTCGGCGAACACCGGAATCGGCTGCGGCCGGGTCGCGGCCATGTGGCTCAAGGCATTGCCGCCCTTGAGCGAACCGGTGAAGCCCACAGCCTGGATCGCCGGATGCTTGACCAGCCACTCACCGACGCCACCGCCATAAATCATGTTGAACACCCCGGCCGGCATTTCCGTGCGTTCGGCGGCGCGGATGATCGCGTCGGCCACCCACTCGGCGGTTGCCATATGGCCGCTGTGGGCCTTGAACACCACCGGGCAACCGGCGGCCAATGCCGAAGCGGTATCACCGCCCGCAGTGGAAAACGCCAACGGGAAATTGCTGGCGCCGAACACCGCGACTGGCCCCAACGCAATGCGGTACTGACGCAGGTCCGGGCGTGGCAATGGCTGGCGGTCCGGCAACGCGCGGTCGATGCGCGCACCGTAGAAATCACCGCGACGCAGGACCTTGGCGAACAGCCGCAACTGGCCGCTGGTGCGACCGCGTTCACCCTGGATACGCCCGGCCGGCAACGCGGTTTCACGGCAAACGGTGGCAACGAAGTCATCGCCAAGAGCGTCGATTTCATCGGCGATGGCGTCGAGGAATTTTGCGCGTTTTTCCGCGCTCAGGTTGCGGTAGACCGGGTACGCCGCAGCGGCGGCTTTGGCGGCGGCATCCACTTCACTTTCAGATGCCTGGAAAAATGTGCCGGGCAAGGGCTCGCCGGTGGTCGCATCGAGGCTTTGCAACTGCAAGGTGCCGTTGGCGCTGCGGCGGCCGCCGATGTAGTTGTGTCCGAGAAGAATGGTCATGCGAATTCCTTGATCAATGGCAGACCCTGTAGGAGCCGGCTTGCTGGCGATGGCGTCCACAAGGAAGGCACAAGGCTGGAAGGCCAATCGCTGGCAAGCCAGCTCCCACAGGTACGTCGACAATCCCGATTCGGGGTCAGAGGGCGCGCACGTGACCGATTGGCAACGGCTGGGCACTTTCGCCAATGCCATTGACCAGTGGCGCACCGAACTCATCGAGGCTGATCTGGAAACGATCCCCCGGCTGGGTTTTCACGCCATCGGCAAACGACAGCGTGGCGGTGCCGAAGTAATGCACGTGGACATCGCCGGGGCGCAAAAACTGTGCGTACTTGAAGTGGTGGAATTCGAGGTTGGCGAGGCTGTGGCACATGTTGTCTTCGCCGCTGAGAAATTCCTTCTCCCAGATCGTTTCGCCGTTGCGTTTGATGCGGCTGGTGCCGACCAGGTGCTTGGGCAACTCGCCGACGCGAAGTTCCGGACCGTATGAGCAGTAGCGCAGTTTCGAATGCGCCAGGTAGAGGTAATTGCGGCGTTCCATGACATGGTCGGAGAACTCGTTGCCCAGTGCATAACCGACCCGATACGGCTGGCCGTCGTCGCCAATCACATAGAGCCCGGTCAGCTCCGGTTCTTCACCGGCATCTTCGGCAAACGGCGGCACCGGGAAATCCGCGCCCGGACGCACGACGATGCTGCCGTCGCCCTTGTAGAACCACTCCGGTTGCGCACCGACCTGCCCCGCTGCTGGCTTGCCGCCCTCCAGTCCCCATTTGAAAATGCGCATGGTGTCGGTCATGCCGGTTTCGGCTGCGCCTTCCTGCTGGTGCATTTTGTCCCGCGCCGAGGCGCTGCCCAGATGGGTCAGGCCGGTGCCGCTGATCAGGCAATGGGCCGGGTCTTCGTGGTCCAGCGGTGGCAGGACTTTGCCCAGCTGCAACAGCTGCGCGTAATCCGGGCCCGGCTCGATGCCGCGCGAAGCGACTTCTTCTTGCAGGCTGCGTTTGCCGCGGATCGCCGCGAGGGCCAGTTCACGGGTGGTGCGGGTGCGCTGGAGCACTTGGACCTGTGCCCCGTCGACGAGCCCGACCTGGCGTTCACCGGCAGTGTTTTCGAATTGAATCAGGCGCATGTCGGCCTCCGGAAAGTCATGGACGGCGCCGCAGATTTGCGGCGCCTCAAGGTCACTCGATGATGTTGAAGTCACTCAAGTATTCATCGGAGATTTCCAGGCCCAGGCCCGGCTTGTTGTCGTCGAGCTGGATGTAGCCGTTGACCGGTTGCGGCTCGCCCTTGAACACGTAGTAGAAGAGTTCGTTGCCGACTTCGACGTCGAACACCGGGAAGAACTCGGCCATCGGCGAGGCGGTGGTGGACATGGTCAGGTGATAGTTGTGCATCTGCCCGGCGTGGGGGATCACCGGCACCGACCAGGCCTCGGCCATGGCGTTGATTTTGCGCGCTGCGGTGATGCCGCCGACGCGGTTGGTGTCGTACTGGATCACGTCGATGGCGCGGCGTTCCAGCAGATCCTTGAAGCCGTAGGAAGTGAATTCGTGCTCGCCGCCGGAGATCGGCATGATCCCCATTTTCTTCAGCTCGATGTAGCCCTCGATGTCGTCGGCGATCACCGGCTCTTCGAGCCAGCGGGGTTCGAATTCGGCCAGTTTCGGCAACATGCGACGGGCGTATTCCAGGGTCCAGCCCATGTAGCATTCGAGCATGATGTCGACGTCAGGGCCGGCCAAATTACGCAGGGCACGCACTTGTTCGATGTTCTTGCGCATGCCGGCCGGGCCGTCTTTCGGGCCGTAGCCGAAACGCATTTTCAGCGCGGTGAAGCCTTGGTTCAGATAGCCCTGGGCTTCTTCGAGGAACAGGTCGAGGTTGTCGTTGGCGTAGAGTTTGGAGGCGTAGGTCCAGATCTTTTCCTTGGTGCGACCGCCAAGCAGTTTGAAGACGGGCTTGTTCACCGCTTTGCCCATGATGTCCCAGATCGCAATGTCGATCGCCGAGATCGCCGCCATGCCGATGCCTTTACGGCCCCAGGCGTGGCTCTGGCGGTACATTTTCTGCCAGATGTATTCGTTGTCGAACGGGTCTTCGCCAATGGCGATCGGCGCCAGGTAGGTGTCGATGATTTCCTTGGCGACACGGGGTGCCAGGGCGCAGTTACCGATGCCGACGAGGCCAGTGTCGGTCTCGACTTCCACCACCAGCCAGCCGTGGAAACGGAACGAGCCCATGGCGTCGCCGCGTTCGAAGAGGATGTCGCTGGCGTTGGTGCAGAAGTGCGCTTGAGGTGGAACGACTTTGCCTTTCCACTCGAATACGCGGGTACGGATCGCTTTGATTTTCATGAATACAGTTTCCTTGCGCTGCCGGCTTCTTGTCATTGTTGTGTCGCTGCGCGGAGCCGCTCGGGTGACCGGTTCCAGGCATTCGATGGAGCGACTTTAGCCAGCGCCAAGGGGCTGCGGATAATCACTTGTTCGTATCCGGCGATAACCTGGGGTGATACCAAAAACTTGATAATGCCTAGATCGGGTTATCAGCCATTCAACAAAACTGTAGGAGCCGACTTGCTGGCGATTGCAGGGGAATTGCATTGATCAAAAATTCGGAGACACCACCAATCACTGTGGGAGCTGGCTTGCCAGCGATAGCAACCTGGCAGTCACTTCAAGGGTGTCTGCCAGACCGCATCGCCAGCAAGCCGGCTCCTACAGGGGAATTGGATTGATCAAAAATTCGGAGACACCACCAATCACTGTGGGAGCTGGCTTGCCAGCGATAGCAACCTGGCAGTCACTTCAAGGGTGTCTGCCAGACCGCATCGCCAGCAAGCCGGCTCCTACAGGGGAATTGGATTGATCAAAAATTCGGAGACACCACCAATCACTGTGGGAGCTGGCTTGCCAGCGATAGCAACCTGGCAGTCACTTCAAGGGTGTCTGCCAGACCGCATCGCCAGCAAGCCGGCTCCTACAGGGGAATTGGATTGATCAAAAATTCGGAGACACCACCAATCACTGTGGGAGCTGGCTTGCCAGCGATAGCAACCTGGCAGTCACTTCAAGGGTGTCTGCCAGACCGCATCGCCAGCAAGCCGGCTCCTACAGGGGTATTGGGTTGTGTCAGTAGCTGTTGCCACCCATCCGGCAAGCAATCTCAAACGCCTGGCGAGTCGCGCCCACATTCGCCTTGCCCTGCCCCGAGATATCGAACGCGGTGCCGTGGGCCGGGGTGGTGATCGGGATCGGCAGGCCACCCTGCACGGTGACGCCACGGGAGAAGCCCATCAACTTGATCGCGATCTGACCCTGGTCGTGATACATGGTGACGACCGCATCAAAGGCACTGGCATCGCCCTGGACCTTGAGGAAAATCGTGTCCCCCGGGTACGGCCCTTCCGCCGCAATCCCCAGCGCCTGCGCCTTGCGCACGGCCGGGCCGATGATGTCCAGTTCTTCGCGGCCGAAGGAGCCGTTGTCACCGTTGTGCGGATTGAGTCCGCAAACACCGATGCGCGGTTTTTCCAGACCATTGCGCTTGAGCGCGGTGTCGATCAGTTGAATCGCTTCCACCACCCGCTGCTCACTGAGCAGACCGGAGACTTCGGACAGCGCCACATGAGAGGTCACCCGCGACGTCCAGAGGTTGTCGAGCACGTTGAACTCACAGAACGGCCCATGGAAATCCAGCAGCTCGGCGAACCAGTGCAGCTCGTCGTTGTGCGCCATGCCGGCCATGTGCAGCGAAGTCTTGTTGAGCGGCCCGAACAGAATCGCATCGGTAGTCCCGGCCTCGGTCAGGCGTAGCGCCACTTCCAGGGTATCGAGGCTGTAGCGACCGCCGATGACACTGGCCTCGCTGCGCGGGAATTCACCGACGGTGTCACCGCGAAAATCGTAGAACAGCGGCGTGTCATCACCGAACGACAACTGCTCCAGCGACTCCACTCGACGATAGGGAAATTCCATTCCGGCGATGCGCATGCCGCGCCGCATTTCCGCCTCGTCGGCAATCAGAATCACATTGGCCTGGCTGCGCGCTTCCGGCTCGGCGAGCAAGCGTGCGATCAGTTCCGGGCCAATGCCCGCCGGATCACCCAGGACCATCGCGATGGTTGTCTTGTTCATGCTTCACTCCTCAAGGATTCAGGCTGCGCCCGGTCAATGGCGCAAGGTTCGCAGCGATAGATGCGCTGCGCGTTGCTGTAGAACAGTCGCTCCTGATCGGCAGTCGGCAGATCAGCGACGATGGATTTGAAACCGCTGTAGATGTCATCGAACGAGCCGCACAGGCTGTCCACTGGAAAGTTGCTGGCGAACATCGCCCGCTTGGTGCCAAACATGGCGATGATTTCGCGCACGATCCAGGCGTTGTCGATGGCGCGCCACGCCCGCCCTGCCTGGCCGAGCCCGGAAATTTTCACCTGCACGTTCGGCCACTCCGCCAGCCGCGCCATCGCCGCGCGCCATCCGGCCAGACCTTCGGCGCTGCGATCATTGGGCAACCCGGCGTGGTTGAGAATCAGGGTGATACCTGGAAAGTCCCGGGCCAGGCGTTCAGCTTCGGGCAGGTTCCACCAAGGGGTTTGCAAGTCGAAATGCAGGCCGAGCCCTTCCAGCGCGGCGTAACTGCGTCGCCAATGTTCGTTGCTCATCAAGCTGCGCACACGGCCGAATTGCTGGGGTGAAGTCGGCCCGCCAGGCTTGTGCCGAACACTGCGCACGCACTTGTACGTGGCTTGCTCGTGAAGCACCGCGACGGCGTCGGGGTGGTCGAGAAAGGCTTGCGCGACGATCGCATTCGGCACGCCATAACGGGCGGCCAATTGTTCGATGAAACGGGTTTCGCCAATCGGGTCTTGGGGGTTCCATTCGGTCTCGACATACACCGTTTGCACCACCCGATGGTCACCGGCATCGGCGAAGTAATCCTCGGGAAAATAGCGGCGCTTGATCGAACTGTAGTCGCCGTAGCGGAACGGAATATTCGCTTCGGGCGCCAGCCAAGGGTGGTCATTGATCGATGGATCCCAGAAGTGATGATGGGCATCGATGATCGGTCCATTCCAGCGTTCACCCATAACGCACCTCGTCGAGACTGATGAACATCGTTGCCAGCACAAACACGGCGGAACACGCGGCAAAGAAACCGAGTACCGGGGCGAAGCCACCGGTCATTTGCAGGATGACGCCCACCAGGATCGGCACCGCGATCCCGCCGGTGCTGCCGGCCATGTTCATCACCCCACCGATCAACCCGACCCGCGCCGGCGCTGCCAGCAAAGCGGGGAAACTCCAATAGAGGCTGCCCCACATCAGGAAAAACGCGGTCATGGCCAACAGCGCCACGGCCGCAAAAGGATTGCTCAGGGTCGGCAACAACAGGAACGCGCCGAGGGCCACCAGGCCGGAAAACGCCAGCAGGCTCTTGACCGCCACACCACGGCTGACGCCCTTGCGGATTAAGCCGTCGCAGAGGAAACCGCCCGTCAACGAACCCAACGCGCCGCAGACGAAAATCACGAAGGTCGCCGCGCCAATGCCCTTGATATCAAAGCCCCGCGCTTGTGCCAGATAACTCGGACCCCAGGTCAGCAGACCGAAGTACACCATCGCCCAGCTGGCACGACCGATCAGCAAACCGCTGAGGGAACGAGCGGCGATGCCCAAGCCTTTGACCGGTGCGCGAGCGGCTTCAGCGGCTGGCGTGGCGCGCCCGGCGTTGATCTTTTCAAGCTCCATGGCGTTGACTTGCGGGTGGGTGGTCGGGTCATCACGCAGATAACGCCGAGCCAGCCAGGCCAGCGCCAATGTCGCGACGCCAGCGATCACGAAGGCCAGGCGCCACGAGTCCAGCGAAGCAATCAGATAGGCAATGATCAACCCACCGAGCGCCACGCCCAGCGGACTGCCGCTGTCCATCAGCACCGCGCCGCGACTGCGTTCGCTGGGCGCCAGCCACAGGGAAATCAGCTTGCCGCCGGACGGGAACAACGGCGCTTCCGAAGCCCCCAACGCCACCCGGGCAAACAACAACGACAAACCGCCGGTGGCAAACGCCGCCAGCACCTGGAACGTGCCCCATAACCCTGTGGACCAGCTGATGACCCGATGCGGGCCGAAGCGGTCGATCATCCAGCCGCCAGGAATCTGCAACAGCGCGTAAGCCCAAAAGAAGCTGCTGAGGATCAGCCCCTGCATGCTTGGAGAAAGGGAAAATTCCTGGGCGATGGTCGGCATGGCGATGGACAGCGACACCCGATCGATCAGATTGACCATGGTCAGCGCGAAGATGATCGCGAAGATCCGCCAACGCACATTGCTGGCCTTCAAAGCAGTGGCCTGCGGGATCGCTGCTGCGGTCGTCAGGTTCAGGGAAGCACTGGGACGAGCCATGGTGCGTACCTCTTTTATTATTTTTGTGGGGTGCAAACATCAACCTGTAGGAGCCGGCTTGCTGCGGGCGGCGTTCCGACGATCGCGGCGCATCAATCAACATTGATGGCGCCTGTCACGCCGCTATCGCCAGCAAGCCGGCTCCTACAGGGTTGTGCCGTTTTTTCCACGGCGTTGTTGAGCACTATCGAAGGCTCTGTGATAACCGTCTAATCAAAACTTGAAATCAGGTGATAGCTTCGGGTTATGGCATACCCCGCTTTCAATGGGCTTTCACCCTTCCCTTACTATTTCGACTTGTTACGAAAAATGCTCTAGCGCAATGCTCCGAGCAAGATCCGTGGCTTTTCCGTTTGAGAGCTATAACCCCAGGCTATCGGTGTATGTATTGTTTTGACTAGACGCGGAGGCGGCGGCTTCCCACACTCAGTCCAAGGCTTGCGGCTTAACCGCTCAAACAAGTCGCTCATAACAATTACAAAAACACAGATACGAGGCCCTTCCCATGCGAAATGCATTCGTCCGTCGCTCTTCCCGTCTGTTTCTTGGCTGCACGCTGATCGCCGCCGCAACCCTTCCCGCTCTCGCTCAGGCCGCCTGGCAACCGGACAAGAACGTCGAAATCGTGGTCGCCGGTGGCCCTGGTGGCGGCACTGACCAACTCGGTCGCCTGATCCAGTCGATCATCACCACGCACAAGTTTCTCGACGTCAATACCATCGTCCTCAACAAGGGCGGCGGCAACGGCGCCGAAGCGTTCCTCGACATGAAAATGAACAAGGGCGATGCCGAGAAACTGGTGATCGGCACCAACAACATCTACCTGTTGCCGCTGGTGTCCAAGCTCGGGTACCAATGGCAGGAGCTGACGCCGATTGCCGCCGTGGCCGAGGATGACTTCATTCTCTGGAGCTACAAGGATGCGCCATGGAAAGACGCAAAAGGCTTCTACGAAGCGGCCAAGGCTGATCCATCGAAGCTGCGCATGGGCGGCAGCCAGTCCAAGGATGTCGACCAGACTTTGACCCTGCTGCTCAACCAGACCAACAACAGCAAACTGGTGTACATCCCGTTCAAGAGCGGCAGCGAAGCCGCGACTCAATTGGCCGGCAAACACATCGCCGCAAACGTCAACAACCCGAGCGAAAGCATCAGCCAATGGCGCGGCGACCAGGTCGAGCCGCTTTGTGTGTTCAGTAAGGAACGCATGAGCTATACCGAGAAAGTCGCCGGCGATAAATCCTGGGCCGACGTGCCGACCTGCCACGAACAAGGCCTGGGCATCGATCAATACCGCTTCCCACGTACCGTGTTCATGCCCGGCGACATCACTGCCGAGCAACGCGCGTTCTACGTCGAGCTGATGCGCAAAGTCACGCAGACCGATGAGTTCAAGGCCTACGTGAAGCAGAACGCTCTGGTGCCAACCTTCCTCGAAGGCGAGCCGCTGACCGCCTACATCGAAAAAGACACCGCCCGCGTCACGCCGGTATTCAAAGAAGCCGGCTGGCTGAAAAACTAAGGTTGTCACGGCCGCTCGCCTGCGGGCGGCCGTCATCTGCTGGAGGTGTTTTCATGTCTCATTCCTCGGATTCACCCGCGTTCGTCGGTACCCGTTGGGTCGAGCTCGGCCTGGCGATCTTCACGGCGCTGATTGGCGTGGTGGTGATGTTCGGCAGCGTCGAACAAGGTATCGGTTGGGGCGATGCCGGCCCCGAGCCGGGTTACTTCCCCTTCTACATCGGCCTGATGTTGAGCGCCGCGAGCGTCGCTAACGGCGTGCTGACCGTGGTCCGCTGGCAAGCGCTGAGCATTGCATTTGTCAGCCGCAGTGCGTTCAAGCAAGTGTTGTCGGTGTTCATCCCGATTGCGCTGTTCGTCGGTGCCATGCCGCTCACCGGCATCTACGTCTCCTCGGCGTGCTTCATCGCCTGGTTCATGTGGCGTGACAAGGTCCGCGCCAAGCCTTATGGCAAATTGATGATCGGCACGGTATCCCTCGGCGCGGTACTCGCCAGCTACCTGATTTTCGCGCTGTGGTTCAAGGTCCCGCTGGATGCCGGCCCGTTGGGCGACTGGATTGCCCTGGCCGGGAGAAATTTCAAATGAGCGAATTCGATTCCCTGTTGCAAGGCATGAACCTGATCCTGACCCCGGGCCACATCGGCCTGATGGTGATCGGCGTGCTGCTGGGCATTCTGGTCGGCGTGTTGCCCGGCCTCGGCGCCCCCAACGGTGTGGCGCTGTTGCTGCCACTGACGTTCACCATGTCGCCGGTGTCGGCGATCATTCTGCTGTCGTGCATGTATTGGGGTGCGCTGTTTGGTGGCTCGATCACCTCGATCCTGTTCAACATCCCCGGTGAGCCCTCATCGGTGGCGACGACGTTTGACGGCTACCCGATGGCCCGCGAAGGTCGCGCCGCCGAGGCCCTGACCGCTGCGTTCAGTTCGGCACTGCTCGGCGCGCTGGCCGGGGTGTTGTTGCTGACTTTCCTCTCGACCAAGATTGCCGCGTTCGCCATGTCATTCAGTTCACCCGAGTTCTTCGCGGTGTACCTGTTGGCGTTCTGCACTTTCATCGGCATGAGCAAGAACCCGCCGCTGAAAACCGTGGTGGCGATGATGATCGGTTTCGCCATGGCGGCGGTCGGCATGGACACTGTGTCCGGCAACCTGAGATTGACGTTTGATCAACCGATCTTGATGACCGGCATCAGCTTCGAAGTGGCGGTGATTGGTCTGTTCGGTATCGGCGAAATCCTCTGCACGGTCGAGGAAGGCCTGGTATTCCGTGGCGAACATGCGCGCATCACGCCGATGGTGATCTTGCGTACGTGGGCCAAGTTGCCGCGCTACTGGTGGACCATCGTGCGCAGCACCCTGGTCGGTTGCTGGATGGGCATTACGCCTGGCGGGCCGACCGCTGCCTCGTTCATGAGCTACAGCCTGGCGCGGCGTTTCTCGAAAAACCGCGACAACTTCGGCAAGGGTGAACTGGAAGGCGTGATCGCCCCGGAAACTGCCGACCACGCGGCCGGCACCAGCGCGCTGTTGCCAATGCTGACCCTGGGCATTCCCGGCTCGGCCACGGCGGCGGTGATGCTCGGCGGTTTGATGATCTGGGGCCTGCACCCCGGCCCGACGCTGTTCGTCGAGCAGCATGATTTTGTCTGGGGCCTGATCGCCAGTATGTACCTGGGCAACGTGGTGAGTCTGATCGTAGTGTTGGCCACCGTGCCGCTGTTCGCCTCGATCCTGCGCATTCCGTTCTCGATCATCGCGCCGATCATCATTATGGTCTGCGCCATCGGTGCCTACTCGGTGCACAACTCGTTCTTCGACGTGGTGCTGATGCTGGGCTTCGGCGCGCTGGGTTATCTGTTCAAGAAACTCGGCTACCCGATCGCGCCGCTGGTACTGGCTGCTGTGCTGGGCGACAAGGCCGAAGACGCGTTCCGTCAGTCGATGCTGTTCTCTGACGGGCACCTCGGGATCTTCTGGTCCAACCCATTGGTGGGCAGCCTGACCACGGCAGCGCTGCTGATGCTGTTCTGGCCGCTGATTTCCAAGGCCTTGGCAACGTTGATGGGCCTGCGCAAACCTCACGTCGCCAAGCCAAAATCGGTGCTGTGACACGCAATGCTGGCAACGCCTGACATTTGTTGTCAGGCTTGCCGCAGTCCCTTTTGCGAGCACGGCCCAATGTCCCGAATTCCTGATGCCAACGTGATCCACAGTCGACTGCGTCTGCGCCAATTGCGGCTGATGCTGGCACTCCAGGAATTCGGCTCGTTGCGCCGCGCCGCCGACCACATCGGCATGACCCAACCGGCCGCCACCAAGATGCTGCACGAGGCTGAGGATTTGCTCGGCGTCGAGCTCTTCGAACGTCTGCCTCGGGGCATGCGCTCTACCCCGTTCGGGGAAACCGTCATCTACTACGCACGCATGGTGTTTGCCGAACTCAGCGGCATGCGCGAAGAGCTGGTGGCGCTGCAATCGGGCAACCTCGGCCGAGTCGCCGTCGGCGCCATTCCGGCGCTGGCCTCGGGGCTGTTGACCCGCACCATCGCCACGTTGAAGCAAAGCCATCCACGCTTGTCCATGAGCATTCAGGTCGATACCAGCGACGTGCTGGTGCAGGCGCTGTTGCAAGATCAACTGGACATCGTGCTGGGCCGGATTCCGCCCGGTGCCCGAGCCGAAGAACTGCTTTTCGACAGCCTTGGTGAAGAAGAACTGTGCGTGATTGCCGGTGCGCAAAATCCGCTGGCGCAGGAGAAGCATCTGGGTTGGGCGGAATTGCAGAACATGACTTGGGTACTGCAACAGCAGCCAAGCCCGATGCGCGCGATCATCAATCAGGTGTTCCACAATGCGCGGGTCGACATCCCCAACAGCATCGTCGAAACCACTTCGATCATGACCCTGCTCTCATTGATTCAGCAGACCGATATGCTCGGTGTCACCCCGGTGTCGGTGGTCGAGGATTATCCCGGCCGTGATCTGCTGGCGGTGTTGCCGATCAAGTTCGAAGCACGACTGCCGCCGTACGGGCTGATCACTCGCCGCCATCGCATTCAATCCTCGGCGATGCAGGCGTTCATGAACTCGGTGCGCGCCGAACATGCGCTGACAAAATAAAACGGTTCTTCACGGATAACGCAAAACCTGTAGGAGCCGGCTTGCTGGCTCCTACAAGGGTGGCGAGTTTTAACCGGTTTTACGGAACACGAACACCAGACCGACGATGATCAGCAACATGCCGAGGATGCTCAACATCGCGAGGCGATTGCCGAAAATCAGGTAGTCCATGACTGCCGTCACCGCTGGCACCAGGTAAAACAGACTGGTGACATTCACCAGATTGCCCCGGGCGATCAAGCGGTAAAGCAACAACGTCGCCAGCACCGACACCACCAGCCCCATCCACAACACCGGCACGATAAAACCACTGCTGTGCTCGAAGTGGAACGGCTGGAACGGCACGAAAATCCCGCACAGCAACAGCCCGGCCAGATACTGCACCGGCAACGTGCCGAGAGGATTATCGGTGATGCGTTTCTGCATGATCGAGCCAAACGTCATGCTCGCCAGCGCCAGCAGACCGAAGAGCATCCCGGCAAGCGACATGCCGGCCAGACCGATGCCCTGGTAGACCACCATGATCAACCCGGTCAGCCCCAGCAACAGGCCGAAGATCCGGCTGGCCGAGCGCTGACGCTCCATGATCACCACTGTGAGAATCGGTTGCACGCCCATGATCGTCGCCATCACCCCCGGCGTCACTTTCAGGTCGAGGGCCAGCAGATAAAAAATCTGATAAGCCCCCAGCAACACCACACCCGTGGCCATCGCATACAACATCGGCTTGCCGCCCTTGGGCAACTTCAGCTTGAGCAACGGCACCAGCAGGATCAAACCGCACAAAGCGATGGCGAAGCGAATCAGCAGAAACGCAAACGGCGACGCATGGGCCAGGCCCCATTTGGAGAAAATCGCCCCGCTGCTCCACAGCAAAACGAACAGGCTCGTGGACGCCGCCGCGAGCGCGGATTTTTTCGTAAGGACAAACATGAATACCACCTGTAGTCAGGCAAAAAGCCAACTCAGCCGAAGCTGAAATTCAGTCGTTTTGTTTAGATGGGCGCAGGTAACAGCAGAAATCGCTGATCAGCCCGAAACGCCAACACCCGGCGGCGAGACCACCGCGCACACTGGCGTGCGACTGACAGGAGGGGGGTAATGACTGATCTGCCCCGGCTGCTGATTCCCGCACGGCACGACGCCAGCGTTGATCGCTGAATCGACTACCGCGTTGACGAGGGATGCAGGCATTGGGTTGATCTTTTCTTGAGGGATAAAAAAGTGAGTCCTGAAACTCACTGCGCGCTGACTATAACCAGCGCTCGACACATATTGCAATGAGTTGATTGAACTCGCCGCAGACCTGTAGGAGCCGGCTTGCTGGCGATAGCGCAATGTCTGCGATATCAAGGTTGATGGTTCGGCCGCGATCGCTGGCAAGCCAGCTCCTACAGATCTCACCCAAACAACCAACACCCCAACAACGTCAGTACCGCCACCGCCAGCACTGGACGCAAGACTCGGTAGGCCTTGGAGTTACGACGCTTCCACTGCTTCACCACATCGCTGACCTTGTCGCTGAATTTTTTGCTCCAGGCGTAAGCCTGATTGATCCCGCCAACGGGTTCGTCATCGAGGTTCTGCGGGGCGGTGGCGCGGCCCAGAAGATCGCTGATCCAGCGGTTGATGCCCGTCATCAAGCGGTTGCTCAGTGGCCGCTCAATGTCGCAGAACAGGATCACCCGCGTCTTGTCAGTTTCGTTCTTGACCCAGTGCACGTAGGTTTCATCGAACATCACATCTTCACCGTCGCGCCAGGCGTAAACCTGACCGTCGACGAAGATGCGGCAATCGTCGGAATTGGGTGTCGACAGGCCCAGGTGATAACGCAGGGAACCGGCAAAGGGATCGCGATGGGGATTGAGGTGGCTGTTGCCCGGCAGCAGCGCGAACATGGCGCCGCGGACTTTGGGAATACGGCTGAGCAGGGCCACGGTGTTCGGGCACAGGAGATCTGCCGAGGGCAGCGATTTGTCATACCACTTGAGGTAAAAACGCTTCCAGCCTTTCTTGAAGAAAGAACCGAAACCGGCGTCATTGTTCTTCTCGGCGGCGCGGATGTAGCCCTCGTCGAACAGGTGCATCGCTTCCTCGCGAATGACCTGCCAATTGTCCTTGAGCACGTCCAGTTCAGGGAACTTGCTACGGTCCAGATAGGGTTTCGAAGGTACCTCGGAAAACAGGTACATCAGAGCGTTATAGGGTGCGAACAGCGCCGAATGGTTAACGAATTGACGCAGGACCGGCAAACGCGCCTTGCCACGCAAATGCACGTAGAGGGTACTGCCGAGAAACAGCAGCAACAGCGACGCCTTGGCGACAAATGAAAAGGTCATCAACAACTCCTTGGCAGTAGACTCTTTGCACAACGCCATTTACCCGACGTCGCAGGCGGCATGATAAATACTGCCAACCCATGAAAAAACTGCCTGTCTCAGCATTCACTCTTAACGGTTGTGCAATAAAGCACTGATTAACACAGCGGTCCTGAACGCCGGCTGACCCGAATCAAACTCGCCGTGGTGGGAGGATTTACCCCCCCTCCACTCTCTTTCCAAAAGAAGCTGTTACTGCTGATTCTCCTGGTCGGTAAACAGATCGCTGAACAGCATGCTCGACAGGTAGCGCTCACCAGAATCCGGCAAAATCACCACAATGGTCTTGCCCTGCATCTCCGGGGTCTCCGCCAGGCGTACCGCCACCGCCATCGCCGCACCGCAGGAAATACCGCACAAAATGCCTTCTTCCTGCATCAAGCGCAGAGCCATGGCCTTGGACTCCTCGTCGCTGACCAACTCCACGCGGTCGACGATCGACAGATCCAGATTTTTCGGCACAAACCCGGCGCCGATGCCCTGGATCTTGTGCGGGCTCGGCTTGATCTCTTGACCGGCCAACGCCTGGGTGATCACCGGCGACACCACTGGCTCCACCGCCACCGAGATAATCGGTTTACCCTGGGTATTCTTGATGTACCGCGAAACGCCGGTAATGGTTCCGCCTGTGCCGACGCCTGCCACCAGGACGTCAACAGCACCATCGGTGTCATTCCAGATTTCCGGCCCGGTGGTTTTTTCATGGATGGCGGGGTTGGCCGGGTTATCGAACTGTGCCGGCATGAAATATTTCGAAGGATCGCTGGCAACTATTTCGCCCGCCTTCTCGATGGCGCCTTTCATGCCCTTGGCCGGCTCGGTCAACACCAGCTCAGCACCCAGCGCCTTGAGCACTTTACGGCGCTCGATGCTCATGGACGCCGGCATGGTCAGCATCAATTTATAGCCACGCGCGGCGGCCACAAAGGCCAGGCCAATGCCGGTATTGCCGGAGGTCGGTTCGACGATGGTCATGCCAGGCTTGAGTTTGCCGGTGCTTTCGGCGTCCCAGATCATGTTGGCGCCGATCCGGCACTTGACGGAATAACCCGGGTTGCGCCCTTCGATCTTGGCCAGGATGGTCACACCGCGCGGGGCGATACGGTTGATCTGCACCAGCGGTGTATTGCCGATGGAATGGGCGTTGTCAGCGTAAATGCGGCTCATGGCTGGGTCCTTACTACAGCATTTAATAAGCGCACAAAGGTATGCCTGTTACCGTTAGGCGTCCAGTCAGGTCGAACGTCCGGAGCCCCGCGCAGTCAATGGCTTTAGAACGCCAGAGATTTGCCACCATGAAACGTCGATACAGCTGGCCCCTATGGACCTTCGCCGGCCTCGTTGTGCTGCTGATTGCCCTGCACTTCGCGCTGCCCTACCTGGTCCGCGATTACCTCAATGACCGATTGGCGGACATGGGCGACTACCGCGGTCAGATCACCGATGTGGACCTGGCGCTGTGGCGTGGGGCCTACAAAATCAACGGCCTGAAAATCGTCAAAGTCGACGGCAAGGTGCCGGTGCCGTTCGTCAATGCGCCGTTGATCGATCTCTCGGTCAGTTGGCACTCGCTGTGGTACGACCACGCGGTCGTAGCCGAGGTGCGGTTCGTCAATCCCGAAGTGAACTTCGTCGACGGTGGCGCCAACAAGAAAAACTCCCAAACCGGTCAAGGCACCGACTGGCGTGCCCAATTGGGCAAATTGCTGCCGATCACGTTGAACGAAGTAAAGATCGATGACGGCAAGATCACCTTTCGAAACTTCAACTCCAAACCGCCCGTGAACATGAACGCCACCAAGGTCAACGCCAGCATTTACAACCTGACCAACGTAGTCGATACCGAAGGCAAACGCGACGCGCGCTTCGAAGGCAAAGCCCTGCTGCTGGGGCACGCGCCTCTGGAAACCACAGCAACCTTCGATCCGCTGAGCAACTTCGAGGATTTCGAATTCCGCCTGCGAGCCAGGGACATCGAGCTCAAACGCATGAACGACTTTGCCTCGGCCTACGGCAAATTCGACTTCAATGCCGGCCATGGCGACGTGGTAATCGAAGCACAGGCCAAAAAGGCGAAATTAACCGGCTACATCAAACCGCTGCTCAAAGACGTCGACGTGTTCAACTGGCAGCAGGACGTGGAAAACAAGGACAAAGGGATTTTTCGTTCCATATGGGAAGCCATCGTCGGTGGCTCCGAAACGGTATTGAAAAATCAGGGCAAGAACCAGTTTGCCACCCGCGTCGAACTGAGCGGCAACGTACATCGGCAAGATATCAGCGCGTTCCAGGCGTTTTTGCAGATTTTACGCAATGGTTTCATCCAGGCCTTCAATGCGCGTTATGAACGACCCAAGCCAGATGCCGGTTAACGTTTGCGCGTGACGGTGTAGCGGCCGGAGTCCTCGGCCGCGCGTGGCTGCTTCGTTTGCTGTTGCAGAAAGTCCCAGCCAAGGCAGGCCAGGGCAAGTGATCGGGGCACCGCTTCGCGACCGCTGCTGTACCGGCTGATGCTGCGGGCACTGACCCCCAATGCCTCGGCCGCCTGGTTGAGGGGCAATCCAGTACGAGCACGCCAGTCAATGAAGATTCGGGTGTTTTCATCCGAAGAGTTTTGCGCGAGTGCATCCAGGTACAAAGTGTCGGCGCCAATCTGAATGTCCAGCTCTGGCCACTCCACACACCAGCCATCATCACCGAGCGTCGCATCATTGAATGCGTTTCCCTGTAATGGCTGCAACCCTGGAAAGGTCTCAAGATCGCGGCTCAGGTCGAGCGTCAGTTGCTGGCCGTCGATAAAGGTCAGCGCCAGCCGGTGATTCGGCAATGCCCGCACCGCCGACAGCCGTGGTCGTTTCATGGGTAACATCGTTTCCAATCCTCCAGCAATTGCGTCTGGTGGGCCCTGACCCATTCCAGTGCTTCCTTGATAATCAGCGGCGGTGCCTTGCCTACCATCACTTCGACGGTTTCCAGGCTCAACATGACGTCCAGCCCGCCACCGGTCAGGTGTACATGGGGCGGCGGATGATCCTTCTCGCGCAACTGAATGCGGTACGTATCGCGAAATCGATATTTAGTAGACATGCCCGGCAAGCTATCGCCAAAATGGCGATATCTCAATACTGGCCAGCCGCCGAAACCAAGTCAAGATGTGACGCCCCATTCAGAGACTGAATAAGCCGTCTGCGTTCACAGTCGACCGGGCAGCGCGTTATAGTCGGGTACTACAATTATTGCGCCCCGCCCTGCCTCGTTCAGGTCGGCGTTACCGTTCGAGGATTAGCAGATGAAGTTCGAAGGCACCCAGGCCTACGTCGCCACCGATGACCTGAAGCTGGCAGTCAACGCCGCCATTACCTTGGAACGGCCATTGCTGGTCAAGGGTGAGCCGGGCACCGGCAAGACCATGCTCGCCGAGCAACTGGCCGAATCCTTTGGCGCCAAGCTGATCACCTGGCACATCAAATCCACCACCAAGGCGCATCAGGGTCTTTACGAGTACGACGCGGTCAGCCGCCTGCGTGATTCGCAACTGGGGACGGAAAAGGTCCACGACGTTCGCAACTATCTGAAAAAGGGCAAGCTCTGGGAAGCGTTCGAATCCGAAGAGCGGGTGATTCTGCTGATCGACGAAATCGACAAGGCCGACATCGAGTTCCCTAACGACCTGTTGCAAGAACTCGACAAGATGGAGTTCTACGTTTACGAGATCGATGAGACCATCAAGGCCAAGAAACGCCCGATCATCATCATTACCTCCAACAACGAAAAAGAGCTGCCAGACGCCTTCCTGCGCCGCTGCTTCTTCCACTACATCGCCTTCCCCGACCGCACCACCCTGCAGAAAATCGTCGACGTGCACTACCCGGACATCAAGAAAGACCTGGTCAGCGAAGCGCTGGACGTGTTCTTCGACGTGCGCAAGGTGCCGGGCCTGAAGAAAAAGCCTTCTACGTCCGAGCTGGTGGACTGGCTAAAGCTGCTGATGGCCGACAACATCGGCGAAGCGGTGCTGCGTGAACGCGATCCGACCAAAGCCATTCCTCCGCTGGCCGGTGCGCTGGTGAAGAACGAACAGGACGTGCAACTGCTTGAGCGCCTGGCGTTCATGAGCCGTCGCGGCAGTCGTTGATCATCCGGGGCAAATACCATGCTGCTCAACCTGTTCAATGAAATGCGCGCAGCCAAGGTGCCGGTCTCGGTACGCGAGCTGCTGGACCTGATCAACGCGCTGAAACAGCGCGTGACCTTCGCCGACATGGACGAGTTTTACTACTTGTCCCGGGCGATCCTGGTGAAGGACGAAAAGCATTTCGACAAGTTCGACCGGGCCTTTGGTGCTTACTTCAACGGCCTGGAAAAACTCGACGATCACTTGCAGGCCCTGATCCCCGAAGACTGGCTGCGCAAAGAATTCGAGCGCTCGCTGACCGACGAAGAGCGGGCGGCGATTCAGTCGCTCGGCGGGCTGGACAAGCTGATCGAAGAGTTCAAGAAACGCCTGGAAGAACAGAAGGAGCGCCACGCCGGCGGCAACAAGTGGATCGGCACCGGTGGCACCAGCCCGTTCGGTTCCGGCGGTTTCAACCCGGAGGGCATTCGGGTCGGCGATGCCGGCAAGCGCCAGGGCAAAGCGGTCAAGGTCTGGGATCAGCGCGAATACAAAAACCTCGACGATTCAGTGGAACTGGGCACGCGCAACATCAAGGTCGCCTTGCGGCGATTGCGCAAGTTTGCCCGCCAGGGTGCGGCGGAAGAACTGGACATCGATGGCACCATCGACCACACCGCCAAAGATGCCGGGTTGCTGAACATCCAGATGCGTCCAGAGCGGCGCAACACCGTGAAGCTGTTGCTGCTGTTCGACATCGGCGGCTCGATGGACGCCCATGTGAAAATTTGCGAGGAGTTGTTCTCAGCCTGCAAGACCGAGTTCAAGCATCTGGAATATTTCTACTTCCACAACTTCATTTATGAATCGGTGTGGAAGAACAACATGCGCCGCACCTCCGAGCGCACGTCGACCCAGGACCTGTTGCATAAATACGGCGCCGACTACAAAGTGATTTTTATCGGTGACGCCGCCATGGCGCCCTACGAAATCACCCAGGCCGGCGGCAGCGTCGAGCACTGGAACGAAGAAGCAGGTTACGTGTGGATGCAGCGGTTCAAGGAGAAGTACAAGAAGCTCATCTGGATCAACCCGTATCCGAAGGACACTTGGGGCTATACCTCGTCGACCAATATTGTGCGGGATTTGATTGATGACCAGATGTATCCGCTGACCCTTCGCGGTTTGGAGGAAGGGATGCGGTTTCTTTCCAAATAACACACTGAACCTGTGGCGAGGGAGCTTGCTCCCGCTGGGTTGCGAAGCGACCCCTTTTCTCAAAAAAATGGGACTGCTGCGCAGTCCAGCGGGAGCAAGCCCCCTCGCCACAGTTAAAAGCGCTGTAGATATTCGACGTGCTCCCGATGCGCCACTTCCTGCACCACCGGCCGTAACCGCACCTGCGCCCCCGGCAGACACTGCGCCAGCCGCGCCAATGCCAACGGCGTCAACGCTCCCAACCGTGGATAACCGCCAATGGTCTGCCGGTCATTGAGCAACACAATCGGTTGCCCGTCCGGTGGCACCTGCACCGCACCCAGCGGAATCCCCTCGGAAATCATCGGTTTGCCCTGGTACTGCAAGGGCGTGCCCAACAGACGAATGCCCATTCGGTCGGCGCGGCTGTCGAGGCTCCACACGCTGTTGAACGCGTCGAACAGACTTTGCCCGCTGAACTCGCCGATCTGCGCACCGAGCACCACGTCCAACGGTTCGTTGAGGTTCAGAACCGGTCGCTGCTCTGACGACAACTCCCGCAACAACATGACCGAATTCCCCGAATAACCCAGCGACTCGCCCCTGCCCAGCGCTCGGCCCATCCCGTCCAGTCCACCAAGCTCTTCACGCACTACCGTCGAGCTACTGCCCAATACCCTCGGCGCATCGAAGCCACCCGGCGCGGCCAGATAAGCGCGGGCGCCGAGCAATGGCTGGGTGAATTGCAATCGCTGGCCCTTATGCAGCCTGAAACTGCGCCACGGAGCCAGCGGCTCGCCGTTCACCTGCGCGCCAAGATCCGCCCCCGCCAGCGCCAGCACGCAATCGTCTTCGGCCACGACACTGAACCCGCCCAGGGTGATTTCGATCACCGGCGCATCCAGTCCATTACCCAGCAACCAATTAGCCCACGACATCGAACGCCAATCGGCCGCGCCGCCCTGGGTCACGCCCAGATGCCGCACGCCGAAACGACCGGCATCCTGCAACAGGCACAACGGCGTACTCGCTTCAATCGTCAGTCGGCTCATGCCTGCGCCTCCAATGGCGTGTCGTCGCCGCCCAGGTTGATGAACTCGGCATGGCCGATCGCTTCGAAACGCACGGTGTCACCCGGTTGCATCAGGCTGTAGCCGTCGCGGTGGCGGTCGAACAATTTGGCTGGCGTTCTGCCGATCAGGTTCCAGCCGCCCGGAGAAACCACCGGATAGGCCGCCGTTTGCCGCTCAGCGATGCCGACGCTGCCAGCGGCGACCCTCTTGCGCGGTGTGTTCAGACGCGGTGCGGCCAGCACTTCTTCCACTAAACCCATGAACGCGAACCCCGGCGCAAAGCCCAAGGCGAACACCTGATATTCACGCTCGCAGTGCCGACGGATCACCTCCGCCACCGCCAAGCCGCTGCGCTGCGACAACAGGTTCAGCTCCGGCCCGACGCTCAAGTCGTACCAGACCGGCAGCACATGACATTTGCCACCTGTGCGTGCATTGGGCGATAGATCGATTAACGCTTCAGCGATTAATTCCCGAGCCTGGACCGGGCTCAACGCGGTCAGGTCGTAATGCACCATCAACGTGGTGTAAGACGGCACCAAATCGATCAAATGCTCACCGAATGCAGCCCGCAGACTTTCGCTGGCAGCAAGCATCCAAGGCATGTTGGCTTCGGCAATTTCATCGAACAGACGCACCATCAGGCAATCGAGCGCGACCACTTCTACCCGCAGTTTCATGACGCGCTCTGCTGATTCAGGGCTTCACGAATGCGCTGCACGGCGGCCACCGAGCTGGTGTTGTCGCCGTGCACGCACAGGGTGTTGGCCTGCAAATGCAAGGCGCTGCCATCGCTGGCGGTAAGGTGATCGCCACGGGCAATGATCAGCGCCTGCTCGATGATTTTTTCCGGATCGTGATGCACCGCCCCCGGCAATTGACGCGACACCAGCATGCCGGCGCTGTCGTAGGCGCGGTCGGCGAAGGCTTCGAACCACAACGTCACACCGTACTCCTCGCCCAACTGCTGCGCGGCGCTGTTGTCGCGGGTGGCCATCAGCATCAACGGCAAGCTGCGGTCATAGGACGCCACGGCTTGCAGCACCGCACGCAATTGCGCCGGGTTGGCCATCATGTCGTTGTACATCGCACCGTGGGGTTTAACGTAGCTGACGCGCCCGCCCTGGGCCCGGCAAATACCGTCTAGGGCGCCGATCTGGTAATGCAGAATGTCCTGAAGTTCCTGGGTGGAATAAGCCATGGAACGACGGCCAAATCCCACCAGATCCTGATACGCCGGGTGCGCACCAATCTGCACGCCGTGGCTGAGGGCCAGGCTGACGGTCTTGCGCATGATGCTCGGGTCGCCGGCATGGAAACCGCAGGCGATGTTGGCGCAATCGATGAAGGGCATGACCTCGGCGTCCAGACCCATGGTCCAGTTGCCGAAGCTCTCGCCGATGTCGCAGTTCAGTAGCAGGCGGCTCACGATGAACACTCCTGTAGGCTTTATTCTTTTTAGCTGCGGGACACATCCGTAGGACATGCCCGCAGGTTATCAGTTACTGGGCGTCGAGTTGCTTGCCACGGGTTTCCGGCAGGCTAAGCGCCGCGAGGATGACCACGCCGTAGGAAACCGCCGCAAAGGCACCGATTCCTACACTCAGCGGCACTGTCTGGCTGAGCAGGCCGATTAACAGCGGGAACAACGCCGCCAGCGCCCGACCGATGTTGTAGCAGAAACCCTGGCCCGAACCGCGAATGCGCGTAGGGAACAATTCGGTCAGAAACGCACCCATGCCGCTGAAGATGCCCGAGGCGAAGAAGCCCAGCGGAAAGCCCAGCCACAGCATCACGCCGTTACTGACTGGCAGTTGGGTGTACAGCAAGACGATGGTGAACGAACCCACCGCGAACAGGATGAAGTTCTTTTTGCGCCCGAGGATGTCGGTCAAATAGGCGCTGATGACGTAGCCGACGTAGGAACCAATGATCACCATCGCCAGATAACCGCCGGTGCCGAGTACGCTCAAACCGCGTTCGTTCTTCAGAAAAGTCGGCAACCAGGACGTGATCGCGTAATAGCCGCCCAATGCGCCAGTGGTCAGCAACGAAGCGCGAATCGTGGTGAAGAGCATGCCAGGGGCGAAGATCTCGTAGAACTTCGACGGGTTGCTCGGTTCCTGCCTGGCTTTGGCTTCGCGGTAGATTTCCGGGTCTTTCACCAGGCGGCGCACGAAGATCACGAAAATCGCCGGCACGATGCCGAGGATGAACAGTGCGCGCCAGGCGTCTTCCGGCGGCATGATCGAGAACAGCAGCGCATACAGGATCGCCGTCAGTCCCCAGCCCAGCGCCCAACCCGATTGCACCATACCCACGGCCTTGCCACGGTCCTGAGCGCGAATGACTTCGCCGATCAGCACCGCGCCGGCCGTCCACTCACCGCCGAAGCCGAAGCCCATCAATGTGCGCGCGATCAGCAGCTGCTCGTAGTTTTGCGCGAAACCGCAGAGGAAGGTGAAGAAGGCAAACCACAGCACCGTCAGTTGCAAGGTGCGCACGCGACCGATGCGGTCAGAGAGAATCCCCGCCACCCAACCACCGATGGCCGAAGCGATCAGCGTGCTGGTATGAATCAGCCCGGCCTGGCCGGTGGTGATGCCCCACATGGCAATCAGGGTTGGCACCACGAAGCTGAGCATCTGGGTGTCCATGCCGTCCAGGCCATAGCCGATCTTGCAGCTCCAGAAGGTGCGGCGTTCCTGCTGATTGATATTGCGATACCAGTCGAAAGGTCCCGGGCGAGCCGAGGCTTTCGGAATGAAGGGGGTGTCGGGCGCACTCATGGCAAATCTCCGCGCTGATTTTATTGGTATTGTTCTGAGCCCCGACGACGCCTATCGTGGGAACCGGATGGCCTGATTCTTGGGCGCCTGCCCCCGCTGCGTCCAACTAATAAAAACCCGCCTTAGGCATAAGAAATCTTTATCCCATGAACCTGAAGTTTCTCGAGACCTTCGTCTGGGTCGCACGACTCAAGAGTTTTCGCCTGACCGCCGACAAGCTATTCACCACCCAGGCGTCGATTTCCAGCCGCATCGCCGTGCTCGAAAGCGAGCTCGGGGTGAAGTTGTTTTTGCGTGACTCACGCGGCGTGAGCCTGACGCCGGAAGGCTTGAAAGTGCTCGATTACGCCGAGCAGATGATGGACACCATGCAGGCGCTCAAGCAGTCGATCGAGACCCGTTCGAGCAAGACCGGTCGCGTGCGCATCGGCGTGATGGACACGGTGATCCATACCTGGCTGAGTCCGCTGGTGGCGCAGATGACCGATCACTACCCGCTGGTGGAAATCGAGCTGGTGGCCGATACCTCGCTGAACCTCTGCGATCAGCTGCAAAAAGGCTTTCTCGATGTGATCCTGCAAACCGACCTGCTGCGCCAGGAAAGCGTGCGCAGCCTGGAACTGGCCAGCCACCCGATGGGCTGGATCGTCGCCAGCAATTCCCTGTACAACCGTGAGTATTCGGGCATCGCCGACCTGGCGAATGAGCGGATCATCACTTACTCGAAAAACTCCCATCCGCACCAGGAAGTGCTCGCCTTGATGCAGGCCAACGGTGTCATGGCGCCGCGATTGAACTGCGTGAATTCGGTGTCGGCAATTACCCGGTTGCTGCGTGACGGCTTCGGCATCGGCGCGCTACCGCCGGTGCTGGTGGCCGAGGAACTGGCGCGTGGCGAGTTGACCTTGCTGGACATCGAGCAACGACCACCGAATTTGCAGGTGGTGGTGTCGTGGCGGGTAGGCGCGGAATGGGTCGAGGAGATTGTGGCGTTGTGTCAGCAGGTGCTGGAGGGGTATGCGCGCAGGGTGGGTGAGGGTTACATCGTTTTGAATCGTTGAAGCAAGACCAAAAGATCGCAGCCTTCGGCAGCTCCTACAGGGGAACGCGTCGGGGGCGGATCCCTGTAGGAGCTGCCGAAGGCTGCGATCTTTTGATGTTGATCTTACAACCCGCGCAAATCCCGCTCTTCAATCGGCCGGCTCTGGCGCAAACGCTTGCCGCCCAACACCACCCAGTCGATCAAGCGGAACAGGCATTCAATCCCGAACGACAGCAGTAACGCCCCGCTCATGCCCCAGACCATCGCTTCCGGCGTCAGCAGGATCTGGTAGCTGTAGCCATTCCAGGTTTCCTTGCGGATGTCCGGATCGGCGGCCAACACCACTTGCAGCACGCGGATGTACCACGGCCCCTGCATCGCCTGGAATTGCTTGTCCAACGCGACCTGACGAGTCAGCAGGTTACTCAGGCTGTCGGCGTCGCTACGGAAAATCGGGTCTTCGCTGGCGCGATAATGCGCCACCAGTGCCTGCATATCGCCCTTGAAGAACTGATTGGCGGTGCCTTGAAAACCGCTGAGGCTGGTCTGCGCTTCAATCAAATGCGCTTCGACCCGCTTGGCGTAGTCGTTGATGAACCCCGGCACCTGGACACCGATCAACAGGCCCGCCGCGAACAACACCAGCCGTAGATAACTGAGCAACATGGAGGAGAATCCTTATTCGGTCTTGCCCTGGCTGACGCATTCGCCGCGTCGCCACAGGCTCCATTGGCCCGGTTCGTAGCGGGTCCAGGTTTCGTTTTCGGTCAAGGGTTCGGTAGCGATCACCGTGACCACGTCGTTGGGCGTGGTTTCGGCCTGGAAGTCGACGATCACATCGACATCCTTCAAGCGGGCCGGGCCGAACGGGGCGCGGCGGGTGATCTGCGCCAGTTTGGTCGAGCAGTAGCAGAACAGCCAGTCGCCGTCGCTGAGCAGGCAGTTGAACACGCCCTTGCTGCGGTATTCGGCGCAGGCGGCCACCAGGTCCGGCAGCAGTTCTTCGACCTCGACCGGCTCGGGGAAGGCCGCGCGCACGCGGTTGAGCAAGTCGCAGAACGCCGCTTCGCTGTCGGTATCGCCAACGGGGCGGTAGAAACTGGCGGTCGGTTGAAAGTCCGCCAATTGACCGTTATGAGCGAAACACCAGTTACGGCCCCACAGCTCGCGCACGAACGGATGGGTGTTGGAGAGACAGACTTTGCCGACGTTGGCCTGGCGAATGTGCCCGATCACCACTTCACTCTTGATCGGATAGCGCTGCACCAGGTTGGCGACTTCCGACTCGCAGCTTGCCGCCGGGTCCTGGAACAAACGCAGGCCACGGCCCTCATAGAAGGCAATGCCCCAACCATCACGGTGCGGACCGGTACGGCCGCCACGCTGCATCAGCCCGGTGAAGCTGAACACGATGTCGGTCGGCACATTGGCGCTCATGCCCAATAACTCACACATGCTCGGAATCTCGCTTCAAGCCAGGGGCAACGTTACAAACGCGGTTCGACGCGCATACGCTGGGGATTGCTCGGCACAGGCGGACGTCCGTAACGATCATCACCGGTACCACCGAAAAGATGCTCTTCTTCCTCCGCTTCTTCGGCACGGGCGGCGGCCTTGGCAGCGGCGGCCTGTTCCTTGCGCGCATTGGCTTTGCGTTCGATCGGAAAGCGGATCGCCACGAACACCAGGTAAATGCCGAAAGCGATCATGCCGTACATGAACAGATCGGAAATCGCCCGCCATGCGTTGTTGCCAACCTTGAACAACAGGTCGAGGGCGGTGATGGCAATGGCCGGGGCGACCTTTTCTTTCACAGGGTCAATGATGGTCGGCGAAAACAGCAGCACCGCCACCAGCAAACGCAGTGGCTCACGCAGCCAACGCCACATCCAGCGGGTGATACGCATCCACACCAACAGGCAGCCCAAAGCGGCAAAGGCGTAGAGGCCCCAAGCGATCAGATAGTCGTTCTCGGTCATGGTGTCCATGGCAAGGCAGGCAAAGAGGCGCTTATAGTAACGACTTTTCGCACGTCAGGCTTGCCCAATGGCATCGGTCAAGACGCAGCCCTGTAGGAGCAAGCTTGCTCGCGATGAGGTCGGCACATTCAGCATCAATGTTGACAGTCGGGCCGCCATCGCGAGCAAGCTTGCTCCTACAGGCTCTGCACAGGCCAGCGGTCTGCGAAGCCCCCTATTCCGTACATTGTTCGAGAGCCCTCCATGTCCCTATCCGCCAACGTTTCCGACGCCCCAATCGCCCACAAGGCCGAAGGCTGCGACCCGTATGCCTGGCTTCAGGAGCGCGACACCGCTGCGGTGCTCGACTACCTGAAGGCTGAAAACAGCTATCAGGAGGCGCAAACCGCCGATCAGGCCGAATTGCGCGAAACCCTGTTCGAAGAGATCAAGGGCCGGATTCTCGAAACCGACCTGTCCCTGCCCTCGCCGTGGGGGCCCTATCTGTATTACACGCGCACCACGGCGGGTGACGAATACGCTCGTCACTACCGCTGCCCACGTCCGGCAGACGACAGCCTGACCCTCGATGAAAGCCGCGAACAACTGCTGCTGGACCCGAACGCGCTGGCCAACGGCGGTTTCTTCTCACTTGGTGCGTTCAGCATCAGCCCGGACCACCAGCGCCTGGCCTACAGCATCGACTCCTCGGGCGATGAGATTTACACGCTGTTCGTGAAGGAATTGTCCGACGGTCGTATCAGCGAACTGGAATTCCAGGACTGTGACGGCAGCATGACCTGGGCCAATGACAGCCTGACCCTGTTTTTCGGCGAGCTGGACGACACCCATCGCCCGCACAAGCTGTACCGCTATCGCCTCGATGGCACGGCGGCCGAAGAAGTGTTCCATGAGACTGACGGCCGCTTCTTCATGCATTGCTACCGCTCAAGTTCCGAGCAGCAACTGCTGCTATCCCTGGGCAGCAAGACCACCAGCGAAGTCTGGGTGCTCGACGCCAACCAGCCGCAACAAGCCTTTACCTGCATCGCGCCACGGGTCGAGGACCATGAGTACGACGTCGACCACGGCGCGCTCGACGGCGAGTGGACCTGGTTCATTCGCACCAACCGCGACGGTATCAACTTTGCCCTGTACACCGCAGTCGATACCGGCGTGGCGCCAATCGAGGCAGAGTGGCAGAACCTGATCCCCCACAGCGACACGGTGATGATCGACGGCATGAGCCTGAATGCCGGCGCCATGACCCTGAGCCTGCGGGAAGGTGGTCTGCCGATCATCGAAGTCCATCCGCAAGACCTGCCGAGCTACCGGGTACAGCTACCGGATGCAGCGTATAGCCTGCACGTGCAAAACAGCCTGGAGTTCGTCAGCGACAGGATTCGCCTGCGCTACGAAGCGTTGAACCGTCCGGCGCAAATCCGCCAATTGCTGCTGACCAACGGCGAACAGAAAGTCCTCAAGGAAACCCCGGTACTCGGCCCGTTCGACGCCGATGCCTATGTCAGCCAACGTCTGTGGGCGACGGCGCCCGACGGCACGCAAGTGCCGATCAGCCTTGTGGTCAAACGCGAAGCTCTCGGTAAGCCGACGCCACTTTATCTGTACGGTTATGGCGCCTATGGCGAAAGCCTCGACCCTTGGTTCTCCCATGCACGCCTCAGCCTGCTGGATCGCGGCATGGCGTTCGCCATCGCGCACGTGCGTGGCGGCGGAGAACTGGGCGAAGCCTGGTATCGCGCCGGCAAGCAGGAGCACAAACACAACACCTTCAGCGATTTCATTGCCTGCGCCGAACACCTGATCACCAACGGTTTCACCAGCGCGCCACAACTGGCGATCAGCGGCGGCAGTGCCGGCGGCCTGCTGATCGGTGCGGTGCTTAACCAGCGGCCGGAGCTGTTCGGCGCGGCGATTGCCGAAGTTCCGTTCGTCGACGTACTCAACACCATGCTCGACCCGGACCTGCCTCTGACCATTACTGAATACGACGAGTGGGGCAACCCTGAAGAGCCGGATGTCTATGATCGGATCAAGGCCTACGCACCGTACGAAAACGTCACCGCACAAGCCTATCCGGCGACCTTGGTGATCGCCGGCTACAACGACAGCCGCGTGCAATATTGGGAAGCGGCAAAATGGGTGGCCAAATTGCGCGCGACCAAAACCGACACCAACCCCCTGCTGCTCAAGACCGAACTGGGCGCCGGGCATGGCGGTATGAGTGGCCGATATCAAGGATTGCGTGACGTAGCACTCGAATATGCATTTTTGTTCAAGGTATTGGGCGTTGCCTGAGGAACTTGGCTTGGTCCTCCGGTCTTAACTCCGGACACCAGTGGCCGATACAACGCTGCACCCTGTAGGAGTCGCCGCAGGCTGCGATCTTTTGATCTTGAAAATTAAAGTCAAAAGATCGCAGCCTTCGGCAGCTCCTACAGGGGTTTGCGGTAAATCCGGATCAGAACCAGACAACAAAAAGACCGCACGACATGTCAGAACCGACCTTCCTGAACAACGAAATCCGCGACTGGCTGATGGACTGCGGCCTGTTCAATCAGCTGCTGCCGGCCGACTTTGCCGCCGCTTCGGGCTACTTCAGCATCAGCACCATTGCCCAGGGCGAAGAAATTTTCCACGAGGGTGATGCCGGCAGCTTCATGTGCATCATCCATACCGGCCAGGTGGCGGTGCAAAAAACCACCAGCGACGGGCAACGGGTGACCATCGCCACGTTGCGCAGTGGCCGCTCGTTCGGCGAAATGGCCGTGCTCGATGGCGAACGCCGATCGGCCAGTTGCGTCGCCGCGAGCAACTGCCAACTGCTCAACCTGGGCAAGGATTCGCTGGAAAAGATGCTCAACGACGCCCCGAAAATCGCCGCAAAGATTATCCGCGCACTCGCCGTCTCGCTGTCCAAACGCTTGCGCATGGCCGACGGGCAATTGCTCGCGCAGCAGGTTTAACCGCCGGGCGATTTAACTTTCGGTGGATTCTGCTCGATGCCCGGCACCGGTTGATCCTTGGTGGGCGGGCTTGGTCGCTCGATCGGCACCAACGGCGGACCGCCACTGCCGGGGCCGACTCTGGGCAATGGGGCGGGGCTGATTTGCGGATACGGCGTTGGCGTCGCGGTGCCAGGCGAGCCTGGCGTCAGCGCGGGGCTCACGGGAATGCTTTGTAACTGTTGGGCCTGCGCTGCAGTTATCGAGAGCGCGGCCCAGGCAATGACCGTTAGAATGGTGCGCTTCATCAATGGCTCCGTTGGCCTTGTTGTCTGTTGCAGGCTACTCCCAACTGCGTCCGTTTGCCTTCCCCTCTGCTGCCAATTTTTCTTCAAGTGAGTCCCATGAAACGTTTCGTTCTGCTCGACACCGCCCCAATTCCCGAGAACGGCGGTGCCCTGTGCCTGTTCGAATACGGTGAGGATTTCGTCATCAAGATCCAGGGCGGCGACGGCGGGCAGCTGATGAACACACGCATGCACGGCTCCGAAGACGCCTTGGCCGAGATCCCCTGCCGCAAGGTCGCCGGTCGCCCGAACTCACGGGTATTGATCGGCGGCCTGGGCATGGGATTCACCCTCGCCTCCGCGCTCAAGCACCTGGGCAAGACCGCTGAAGTGGTGGTCGCCGAACTGGTGCCAGGCGTGGTGGAGTGGAACCGTGGACCGTTAGGCGAAAAGTCCGGCAACCCGCTGCTCGACCCGCGTACCGTGATTCGCATGGATGACGTGGCCAAGGTTCTGCAAGCCGAGCCGCAGGGTTTCGATGCGATCATGCTCGACGTCGACAACGGCCCCGAAGGCCTGACTCAGCGGGCCAACAGCTGGCTCTACTCCGCCGGTGGCCTGAGTGCCTGCGCCAAAGCCCTGCGACCGAAAGGCGTGCTGGCGGTCTGGTCGGCCAGCGCGGACCGGCAGTTTTCCGACAAACTGAAAAAAGCCGGGTTCAAGGCCGAGGAAGTGCAAGTCTTCGCCCACGGCAACAAGGGCACCCGCCACACCATCTGGATTGCCGAGAAGCTCAAGGGCTGAGCTAAACTCACTGCATAACCGTCATTAGTCTTTTTACAAAGGTGAACCCATGAGTTCGTCCACCCCGACCAACACCTCGAAGCTGGACCGCATCCTCGCCGACAATCAGCGCGACAAGGAAATGGGCTACCGCGACAAAGCCCTGAAAATGTACCCGCATGTGTGCGGCCGCTGCGCCCGTGAATTCTCCGGCAAGCGCCTGAGCGAACTGACCGTGCACCACCGCGATCACAACCACGACAACAATCCGCAGGACGGTTCGAACTGGGAACTGTTGTGCCTGTATTGCCACGACAACGAACACTCGCGTTACACCGACCAGCAGTATTTCGGCGAAGGCTCGCTGAGCACCCCGAAAATCGCCAAGGCGACGCACAACCCGTTTGCCGCGTTGGCCGGGCTGATGAAAAAAGAAGACTGAATCCCCACCGGACCTGTAGGAGCAAGCTTGCTCGCGATGGCGATTACACAGGCAACCTCTGTGTTGCCTGACAGTCCGCTATCGCGAGCAAGCTTGCTCCTACAGCATTTGGTGCGGCAAGTACTGACACCGGACGGCGACAATCTGCCGCCATCGGCAAACAGCTCCCCTCTTCACGCGCGTTAAAAAGCGTCCTGACCGTTACAAATCCCCGCCTCGCCCGCCACTCTCCCTGATGGCACTGTTCTTGCCATGTATCAACGTCAATACACTGAGCCAGTCAAAGTCTTGACCGCTCATGTCGTCCCTAAACCGCATCGCACATGGACAGGCCCGAGTCATGAACGTCAACTCATCCTTCAACAGCGCCGCCATCCTGGCCTATTACAACTCCGCCGAGGCCAAGGCTAAACCCGCGGCCAGCGAAACCGAGCAGACGGCTGGCAAAAGCAAAAACGACGATTCACTCAGCCTCTCCAAAACAGCCGCTGACTACAGCGGTTCGATTGCCGGCAACGCGCCATTTTTCCCGGTACGTCCAGGCATGAGCGCCGATGCCCTGGTGCTGGGTGTTACCCAGCCGGGCGCGGTCTCCAGCTCAGCGGGCAAAACCTTTGCCGAAGTGGCCACGGATGCGCGCAAACGGATGGATGAAAAATACGCGCAGATGAAGGCCGGCGATAAGCCTTACAGCGGCAGTGTCGAAGACCGCAATGCGCTGATGGGTGACCTGGATCGACGCTCGCTCAACGCCGTCGCGACCAATGAAGGCGGACTGTTCTCCAAGGATGAACAGGACGCAGCAAAAGCACTGATGCAGCAGCAGGCTCGTCTGGCGTCGGGCTACTACAGCGGCCCCGACGATCAGAAGAAGAACTGGAAAGACCCGTTCGCCAATGACCCGGTCGGTCGGGCCAAGGCGGCGATGAACTTTCTCGAAAACATGAGCCCGGAAGAAAAGAACACACCGCAGTGGTTGTCCCAGCACATGACGCTGCAAGATGCGCTGGATCAGTACGCCAATGGCGGCAAGGATTCCACTGAAAAAAAATCCGGCCATTTCCATAACCTGGCTGAAATTCTGGCCGGCGTCGTAACCGACCCGGACGCCAGCAAAAACCCGGAAAACGACAAGATCAACAACGCCGGGAATGCCCTGGTGGACCGGATCAAGGCCCTCACGCCGGCGACGCAGTGACCTGGTCGCCGAATCTGCGGCCCGCCCGCAAACCCCGTATAATCGCGCTTTTTTCCTGAAAGGCGCTTCGCTCGTGGCAGACAAACGGTACAGCTGCATTGGTTTGTATAACCCCAAATCACCGGAGAACGTCGGTTCGGTGATGCGCGCCGCTGGCTGTTATGGCGTGGCGTCGGTGTTCTACACCGGTAAGCGCTATGAGCGCGCCGCCGATTTCGTCACCGATACCAAGCGCGTCCACTACGACATCCCGCTGATCGGCATTGACGACCTGAAGAAAATCCTGCCGCTCAATTGCGTTCCCGTCGCCGTCGAACTGGTGGAAGGTGCGCGCCCGCTGCCCGAGTACACTCATCCGGACCGCGCGCTGTACATCTTCGGCCCGGAAGACGGTTCGCTGGACAAAGAGATTCGCGACTGGTGCGAAGACGTGGTTTACATCCCGACCACCGGCTGCATGAACCTGGCCGCCACGGTCAACGTCGTGCTGTACGACCGCATGGCCAAGGGCCTGAACACCCGCTCGGGGCCGAAATTCCGCTGAAACGTCGCACATCCGATGGAACAAGCCGGCCGCCTCGGCAGTCAGCTTAACTATTGACACTGAAGCAGCCTTTCCTGCCTGGAGACAGATCATGAGCGAACTCAAACGCGTAGAGCGCATCGAATCCACCCCGTTCCAGTCCCACAGCGATCAGAACGTTCATGGCTGGGAGCGCATCGGTTCCCTGGCTGGTGGCGTGGTGATGGTGGGCAAAGGCCTGCGTCGCGGTGGCATTTTCGGATTGATTCAGGTGGCGATCGGCGGCGTTGCCCTGGCACGCGGCATCACCGGGCATAGCTCGGCGAAAAGCCTGCTGGAAAAAAGTCGTCAGGACATGGACAACGTGCGGGCGAAGATTCAACGGGCGGGTGAAGAGTTGGGCCGATTGAAGGCCAATGCCGAGGCGGCGACCAACACCGCAACCGTGACCGGCAATGATTCGTTGAAATCGCCGAAAACCGGGGTTTGATCCGAAAGATATGTTGAGGCGTAAGGCCTCATCGCTGGCAAGCCAGCTCCCACAGGTTTCGTGGTGATCGCAAGATTTGTGAACGACACGAGACCTGTAGGAGCTGCCGAAGGCTGCGATCTTTTGATCTTTACCTTTACTGAAGCAACTCGGTATCAAGGACTTTGGAAGACTCGCCAATCACGCTCTCACTCAGCTGCACGAATTCCTTGGTATCAACACTCCCCAGATGCATCGCCCCGCGTAACACGTCATCCAGCGAACGCTTGTTTCGCGTCTTCAGGCGAATCTCGCGATCCAGCTCCTGCAACAACACCACCGCTTTCGAAACCTGTGCCGGGCTGACCTGCTCACCGCGCAGGGTCGTGACTTTCTGACTGTCCTTCGCCAACCGAGTCTGCAAACTCTCATAGCGCTCGTCACTCATGCCACCGGCACGGCGCACCAGTTCGATGGCGTAATACTCGGCAAACCCTTCGCTGATCCAGTCGCTTCGATGCGTATCGTTGATCCGCCCGAACACTTGAGCCAACTCCCGCACCAGCGCACTGCTGCCGCTTTCGCTGACCAGCGGCAGACGCGTGTTCAGGTAGATCGACTCCCGCGACGCCAGGCTGCCACGCCACATCGGATCGTTGGCACCGACAATCAGCAACTTGGTCGGATGACGAGGAAACACCGCTTGTACCTGCGGCCAGACAAAGGTCAGCAGCGTCAGCACGTCCATGCGCCGCATGCCCTGACCGCGCGGCGAAGCGACGGTGACTTCGGTCTCGCCCAAGCGTGTTCGACGACTGCCCAAATGCCCGGCGAGCATCCAGCCCGTGGGTCGGTCGAACAGTCGGGAAACGTTGTCGATGCGGAACTTGTTCTTGCCGATTCGCGGCCAGGCGGTTTCGACGCTTTTCCAGCCGCTGGGCAATTCGAATTCGAGGCGTGATACCAGTTCGATGCCGTCCTGCTGATCGAGTCTGGCTGGCGGCACCAGGTCTTCGCCACGCATCAGCGCCCAGCTCGGGGTCATGCGAGTGTCGAAGCTGCCGCTCTTGCGCCCGTGGCTGATGCGCACGCGGTACGTCAGGCTGGCCTTGTCGGCGGCTGGTCGCCATACACCGCGGGCTGGCTTGCCCGGTGCCAGTTGCCAATCGCCATCGGCCTTGAAATCGCTGTAATGGCTGCCGTCGCCGAGGTCGAAGTCCAGGCTGCGGACCGCCGAGCCCTGGGCCAGGGTCAGGCGAACCTCAGCCTGATCGCTTTGCGGCAACAGGCGTACGTGGTAATCCAGATCGACCTTTTTTGCCGCCCATACGGGCGAATTCAGGGCCAACAACCCAACAACCAACGCCAGCCGCCATCCCACAGCCATACACACTCCTAGTGTGGCGAGCGAGCTTGCTCGCGCCGGGCTGCGAAGCAGCCTCAAATTCTTTTAGTCACGCCCTATTTTTTTGTGCTGCGCACTCAAGCGGGAGCAAGCTCCCTCGCCATCTATAAGATAGCGATGGAAATTAACCCGCCCGGAAAATCAAATGATCTTCCCAATCATCTTCCGGCACGCTGCCTTCGGCGAGCATGCGCCCGGACTGGGAAATGCGTTCGTGATGCACCGCATCGCGGTCACCGCAGACCAGGTGATGCCACAGCGGCAGATCCTTGCCCTCACTGACCAGACGATAACCGCAGGTCGGTGGCAGCCACTTGAACTCATCAGCCTTGCCCGGCGTGAGCTGGATGCAGTCCGGTACGAAGTCGCGACGATTAGGGTAATCGGTGCACTGACAGGTTTTCAGGTCCAGCAGTTTGCAGGCGATACGCGTGTAATAGACGCTGTTGTCGTCTTCATCCTCGAGCTTTTGCAGGCAGCACAGGCCACAACCGTCGCACAGCGATTCCCATTCCTCCGGATCGAGTTGATCGAGGGTTTTGCGTATCCAGAACGGTTCGACTTTGGCGGCCATGGCTCGAGCATCAACATCAGGTGGTGAAAAGGCCGCCAGTCTAGTGCGCCAGGCCCCGTGGGCCAAGCATTGGCGACTGCCGGTAGAGCGGTACTTGTCAGTTGTGGCGCCGCCAAGTAGCTTTGCCAGTCGCAAGGAGCCAGACCTGCGTGCCATTAACGCTCAACCGCGTTGCATTCCGGTGAACCGCCACGGCTCTCGACAGACCTCACCGCTCAGCTCAACTGCGCCCGCAGGTTTCAGACGTTTCTCACTTTCATACGTAGCAAGGAATCTCTTGATGAGTGCAAACCCACGCGTTGCCGATTACGCCATCCATCCACAGTTCACCGATCGCTGGTCGCCCCGCGCCTTCACCGGTGAAGCCATTCCGGTCGAGACCCTGCTGAGTTTCTTTGAAGCCGCGCGCTGGGCGCCGTCCGCGTACAACTCGCAACCTTGGCGCTTTCTCTACGCGCGTCGCGATACGCCGAACTGGGAGCGTTACCTCGGTCTGCTGAACGAATTCAACCGCAGCTGGGCGCAACACGCCTCGGCCCTGGTGATCGTGGTGTCGAAAACCACCTTCGCGGCACCTGGCGCTACCGAAGAAACTCCAGCCTTGTGGCACACCTTTGACACCGGTTCGGCTTGGGGCCATCTGGCGTTGCAAGCCAGCATCAGCGGCTGGCACACCCACGGCATGGCCGGTTTCGATCAGGAACTGACCCGCAAGGAGCTGAACATTCCTGGGGGCTATGCGCTGCACGCCGCCGTGGCGATCGGCAAACTGGGCGACAAGTCGACACTGGCGGACTACCTGCAAGCCCGTGAAGAGCCGAGCCCGCGTCGGCCGTTGAGCGAACTCGCTGCTGAAGGCGATTTCACCCTCTAAAATGCAAAAGATCGCAGCCTTCGGCAGCTCCTACAGGTGTTACATAATCCTGAAGGAGCTGCCGAAGGCTGCGATCTTTTTGTTTCGCCTCAATACCCGCGATCGAAATCCACTTCCCCGCGCAACGCTTCACCCGCCTGATACGCCCGCAGGTTCTCGACAAACAGCTTCACCATCAGCGACGGCGATGTCGGTGCCGAACTATGCCCGGTCAGCAACAGGCCCCAGGCCGTCCAGAATGGATGACGTTGCGGCAGTGGCTCCTGACGGCAGACGTCGATCACCGCGCCCACCAGGTGCCCTTCCTTCAAGGCTTCCACCAGGTCCGCATCAACCACCGCGACACCGCGTCCGACGTTAATGAACAACCCGGTCGGTTTGAATTGCTTGAACAACGCCGCATCGTAGATATCGTGGGTGTTCGGTGTATTTGGCAGCAAGTTGACCACGTAATCCACTTCCCCCACCAAGCGAGGCAAGTCCTCCAGCGAGCCGACTTCGACAAATGGCGCCTGCTCGCGGGCCGAACTGGCGATGCCGTACAACTCGACGCCGAACGGCACCAGGAATTGCGCAACGGTCTGGCCAATGTCACCGGTGCCCACGATCAACACCTTGCGCCCCGCCAGGCTTTGGCCATGACGACTGTCCCACTTGCGCTCGACCTGGCTGACCAGCCGCGCCAGCACTTCCCGCTCGTGACCGAGCATGTAGGTGAGCACGTATTCAGCCATGACCTGACCGAAAATCCCCACCGCGCGGGTCAGCCGATAGTGTCGTGGCAAGCCGTCGGCCAGCAGCGGCGTGATGCCCGCCCAGGTCGATTGCAGCCATTGCGGCTGGTGACCCTGTCGCAGCAAGGTCGCCAGCAGGTCGGGTTGTCCCAGCCACACCGGGCAATCAGCGGCCTGTCGGGCCAGTTCGGCGGAGTCACCGCTGGTCAGCACTTCCAGATCCGGCGCTACTTCGCGCAACAGTTGGGCGTACACAGGGTGGTCGTGCTCAGCAATCAGAACGCGCATGCTACAAACCTTTCGAAAAACAGTGCAGACAGCCACCGACAGAGTATTGCTCTGTCGTCGCGGCCATCGCCAAATCATTCCAGTGTTTCACAACAGCTCTGAACAGAGCCTGTCCAGCGACTACATCGGATCGTTGCGGCGCAGCAACTCTTCCGGCAAGTGCTCGATGTACTCGTCTTCGGCCGGTGGCATTTGCAGGTGGTAGCCCTGCTTATCAAGGTTCTCCAGCACGACGGTGATGTCCTCGCGTGACAGCTTGCGCTCGGGGGACAGCACCAGGTCGAAGGCGTGGATGGCTTTGCCGAAGGCGACCATCAAAGGCTCGGGTACCCGCTCCAGAGCATCGCTCTTGAGCACATACAGGTACATTTCGTTTCTCTTCGAACTGCGGTAGATGGAGCAAATACGTTTCAAGGCTGTTCTCCGGCGGTGGCCAGGCTGTCGAGCAGCGCCTGGCCCATCAATTCGCGGCGCCAGCCACGCAGCGAATCAGGCAATTGGTAGGGACCATTGGGGAAGCCGCTTTTCAGCAGCGCTTCCAGGGTTTTCTTGCGCAGCATCAGCTCCGGCGCGATGTCCAGGCGCTCGGCTTCGGCCTGGCCGATGGCTTTCATCTGTTTGAGCAGTACGGCAGCGTCCACCGGCAATGGCTCCGGCACGGCTGGCGGCCATTGATCTGGCGACACACTGCCAGAGCGCTTGATCAGATCAAGCAGAAATTCGCCGTCCTGACGCACGGTACGCGGGTGCATGTCTTCGATTTTCGCCAACGCACCGAGGTTGTCAGGCTGAGTCCGCGCCAGCGGCCACAGCGAATGCTCGCGGATGATGCGGTTGCGCGGCAGGTCGCGGGCGCGGGCCTCTGTCTCGCGCCAGGCGCAAAGTTCACGCAGCACGGCAAGTTGCGCGCGGGAGAGTTTCCAGGCCAGCTTGGCGTCGCGATAGACCTCATTCGGGTCGATCTCGCGGCGCAGGTTGGCCACCAGCTCGGCACCGTCTTCCAGCACCCAGGCGTATTTGTCGTCAGACAGCTTCGGACGCAGCTTCACGAACACTTCCGCCAGATGCACGGCATCTTCGGCGGCGTAGCTGATCTGGGTCTCGGAAAGCGGACGCTGCAACCAGTCGGAACGGGTTTCGCCCTTGGGCAGGTCGATGCCGAGCACCTCTTGCACCAGACGCGAATAACCCATGGAGAAGCCGAGGTTCAGGTAAGCGGCGGCCAATTGCGTGTCGAACAGCGGCGCCGGCAGGCTGCCGGTCAAGCGCAGCAGGACTTCGAGGTCTTCGCTGCAGGCATGCACGACTTTGACCACCGCCGTGTTTTCCAGCAACGCGGCCAGCGGCTGCCAGTTGTCGATGGTCAGCGGATCAATCAGGTAAGCACGTACGCCATCGCCCACCTGCAGCAGGCCGGCAATCGGATAGAAGGTGTCGACCCGCATGAATTCGGTGTCGAGGGCAACGTAGGGCAGATGCTGCCACTCGGCGCAAAACCGGCCGAGGCTATCGTTGTCGCGAATCCAGTGAATATCGATGGCCACACGGCTCTCCCTTGAAGAATGGCGCGCAGTATATATCGCCCCCGGCGATTTCCGCGCATCCACTGAACAAGAGCTTTAGCGAAAATACCTGCCTGACAAGAAGAATAGTCCGACAAACACGGACTATCCGGGCTTACGCAGCACGTAAACCCGCCTCGGTGCGCATCCAGGAAGGAAATCCTGATGACTCAGCACACGAAAGCCTGCCTGCTTGAACTCGCCCTCAATCTCGGCCTTGCTGGCCAGCGGTCGGCTCGCAACGCCCTGTGCATCGGCACGTCGCCCCTTGAAGCGACCGTCGAGCCGAACGGCCACGATCACCGTATCGCGGCTGACACGATAAAACTCCTCCAACATCGCCAGACGTAGATCAGGGCTGACCATGTGTTGAAACAGCTGCATGCAAAAAATGCAGTCAACTGCGCTTTCTGGCAAGCCGATGGTGAAAGCTGAGCTTTGAAAGGTCCTGATGCGGTTCAACAGGTCTTGTGAATGGTGGGTGCGGGCATGATCGAGAATATCTTGCGACGGATCGGTCGCCAGGATCACCCGGTTCGCATGTTCGGCCAACACTGGCCAGAAGCGCCCTACGCCGCAGGCCACATCAAGAATCAGGCCTGGTTCGCCGGCGGCATTGAGCGCATTGCGCACCAGTTGCTCGTCACGCCAGAACCCCAGTCGCCTGACCAGGCCTTGCGCGCGCGGCTGCAAACAGACGCGAGCGTGTTCCTGGTCGTAGCGCCGGGCAAACTCTTGCTCAATGGCGGATGGGAGTTGGGCATTCATTCTTTGGCCAGTACACCGTCGATCACGGCGCCACGGCAGCCGGCAAACATATCCAGGTCCTGGTTGTAGACCTTGCTGTTGACCTCCAGCAAACCCAGCATCGAATGGAACAGGTTGTCCTGACTCAAGGGTTTTTCGCGGCTCATTTGCAGGCAATGGGTGTCCACCGAGAACGACTTTTGATAGCTGTCGGAGAACCAGGCCAGCATCGCCACATGCTTCTGTTGCTCAGGCGCCAGCATGTAGGGCGTGCCATGGAGGAACAGGTTGTATTCACCCAGGGACTCGCCGTGATCCGACAGATACAGCATCGCGGTGTCGACCTTGTCCTGATTGCTGCGCAATACATCGATCAGGGTCGACAACACATGGTCGGTATAGACCAACGTATTGTCATAGCCGTTGACGATACTTTCGCGACTGCAGTTGTTCAGCGCATTACTTTCACAAACAGGGGTAAAGCGTTCGTACTCTTTCGGATATCGCTTGTAATACTCCGGACCGTGGCTACCCATCTGGTGCAACACCAGGACCGTGTCTTTATCCAGGGTATCGATGAAGTGCTGCAAACCTTGCAGAAGGATTTCATCTCGGCATTCACTGTTGGCACACAGCACCGGGTCTTTCAAATTGCTGACATCCTGGAGCGTGACCCGGTCGCAAGTGCCTTTGCAGCCTGACTGGTTGTCACGCCAGATAACATCGAGACCGGCACGCTTGAGCACGTCCAGCAGCCCCTCTTCGTTCTTCGCTTTGCTGGCGTTGTAATCCTTGCGGCCCATGTTGGAGAACATGCAAGGCACCGACACTGCGGTTTCAGTGCCGCAGGAGTGCACATCGGTGAACGCGATCAGACCGGGCTGTTTATCGAGATTTGGCGTGGTGTCGCGGTCGTAACCGAGGATGCCGAAGTTTTCCGCCCGGGCACTTTCACCCACCACCAGAACGGTCAGGGATTTACGACCGTGTGCTTGCCAGACCGGGTTTCTCTCGGCATCTACGCCGACTGCGACAAAAGGCTGTCGTGCCGACGCCACTTGCTCGCGCAGGTAGCCCAACGAAGCACCAATGTAGTTGCTCGGCACTACCATAAGGCGTAACTCATGGTGATTGCGAAACAACGAAGACAGGCCTTGATAATTAACCAGCGCCACCCCGCCAATGACCGCAACCGACGCAACACTCACCAATACTTTACTTACTAACTCACGATGCCAGCGACGATAGTTAATCGAGGTCTTCCACAAAACCAACGACGGCAAAATACCGAGCAGCACAATATAAATAAGCAACTTTATCGACAGTAAATCACGAACTTCTGTGACGTTGGTTTCCGCAAAATTACGCAACATGCCAGCGTCGATCAAAACACCATACTGGCTCATGAAGTACGCCACGCCCGCACTGATCATGAACAGCAGCGTCAAGACCGGCTTCAAGAGCGGCCGGAACGCCAGCAGGGTCAGTACAATGTTGAAGGCCGCGAGGATCATCACCCCGAATGCCACGCGCATGACGATGCCTTTACCGTCACCCGCTGTAATCTCGAACAGGTGTTGCCACAGCACCAAATTGAACGCGATTAATAAAAAGGCACTGGCAATCAATGTCACCCACTCGGGGCGCACGGCTTTGATCTTCAACATGATGAGCGGCTGTTCCTGGAAAGAAGTGCCGCCGGCAAATGTGAAAATTTCATTTACCGCGACAGCACTAACTTTAGGCAGCCAACCATCAATTTTTTGTGAAAAAGAAGCCAACGATTAGTTGGCCTCTTATATCAACATGAAACTTTTAACTTATTTGAGAATGATTCAGTTGTGGTTCAGCCCAGCGCCCATTTGTGCCCCCCTGCAGAAGGGCTGTCGAGTCGTATTTAATTTCTAGATAACCCCACAGATTTTCTGATTTGCCGCCTCCAACCCCGGGGCGCCTAATCGGCACCCTACTTTTCAAGGACCGTAAATGGAAAACATTCGCGCAACCTCCCGCCCTGCCCTCTGGCTCATGCTTAGCATCGTTCTCGTTGCTTTGAACTTGCGCCCCTCCATGGCTGCGGTCGGACCTTTGCTGTCCGCGATTCGTGGCGACATCCCGCTGAGCTTTAGCCTGGCCTCATTGCTGACCATGCTGCCGATAATGGCCATGGGGCTGGCGATGTTCTTCGGGCTTGCAATCAGTCAGCGCCTCGGCTCACAACGCACCGTCATGCTTTCTCTGTTGATCATCGGTATCGCCACAGTATCGCGACTGTTTGTTGATTCGGCGGCCGAACTGATCCTCAGCGCCGTACTCGCTGGTATCGGTATCGCGCTGATCCAGGCGTTGACGCCTGTGCTGATTAAATCCCGCTTCAGCGACAATGTTGCCCTGTGCATGGGACTCTACGTTACATCGATCATGGGCGGCGCAGCCATCGCCGCCTCATTCGCACCGTTAGTGATGGCCCGCACCGGCAGCTGGCGCGTGGGGCTGGCAATCTGGGCAATGCTGGCGGTTTTGGCATTGCTGTTCTGGTGCACCCATCGCGCAGTGACGCCGCAGGGCCCGAAGTCTTCCAGCACCCCATTCTTCTTCGCCAACTCCCGGGCCTGGTTGCTCGCTCTCTTCTTTGGTCTGGGCACGGCTTCCTACACCTGTGTGCTGGCCTGGCTGGCACCGTATTACATGGAAAAAGGCTGGAGCGAACAACACGCCGGATTGCTGCTGGGTTTCTTGACGGCCATGGAAGTATTGTCAGGACTGGTAACTCCCGCCATCGCCAACCGCAGCCGAGACCGACGCCTGGTGTTGGTGGTATTGCTGGCGCTGATCATCGCCGGTTTCTGCGGGTTGACGCTCACGCCGCAACATCTGAGTCTGCTCTGGCCGAGCCTGTTGGGCCTGGGAATTGGCGGCCTGTTTCCAATGAGTCTGATCGTGTCGCTGGATCACGTGGATGATCCCCACCGCGCCGGTGGCCTGACCGCCTTCGTCCAGGGCATCGGTTACATGATCGCCGGTCTCTCGCCGTTGATCGCCGGGATGATCCGCGACCAGCTCGGCAGCTTCGAATGGGCCTGGTGGTCACTCACCGGCGTGATGGTCCTGATGCTGCTCATAGCGTTGCGTTTCAATCCTCGGCACTACGCCCGGCACATTCACTGATCCGGAGCCCTGTCGGAGTCGGCATGTTGCGTTGTTGATATCCTTTTGGCTCATGCTCGGAACGACGCTGAATTACACGCTATGTTCACCTCGTCCCTGCATTCGACTAGGATCATTCGCACAAGATTGCGCACGGTCAGCGCAACGGGCACCGCGAGACGGAATGGATGCTGAACAGCAACACGCTAAGAAAACTGGATATGCAGGACCTCATGGTGTTCGTAGCCGTGTATGAGCAAAACAGTGTCACCGGGGTCTCAGAGACGCTGTGCGTCAGCCAGTCCACCGTAAGCTACTGCCTGAAAAAACTGCGCAGCGGCTTCGAAGACGAACTTTTCATCAACACCCGCACCGGAATGCGCCCCACTTACAAGGCCGGCAGCATGTACCCTAATGTGCTTAAGATTCTCGAAAGCATCAACCTGTGCCACGCCGGCACACCCGCGTTCGATCCGACCTTACAGCCGGCAAAATTCAACATTTGCGCACCGGAATACTTCGAGCAGTTAGTCCTGCCGCGAATTTTGAAGAACTTCGCGTTAGCCGACCTGCCGGTGATGATCAATGTGCACAAGCTGGAAACCGACATCCCGGCTGAAGCACTACGTGATGGCAGCTTCGACCTCGTGATCGGCTTCGGTCCCAACTTTCATCGCAGCCATGGCGACTTCAACTCGCGAATACTACTTGAAGATGATCTGGTCTGCGTCTTTGACAAACGCGCCACACCGCGCGAACCGCGCTTGAGCCTGCAAACCTTTACCGAGCGCCGGCATGTGTTCCCGACGCCCTGGACATCCAACACCAACATGGTCGACGGCTGGTTGGCGCAACAAGCCCGGCAACGGCAGATCGTCGCGCGAGCCAACAGCTACAGTGCGGCACTCAAATTGATCACCGGCACCGACTTCGCCCTCACCCTGCCCCGGCGCATCCAGCGATTGCTGGCCAATGAGGCAGTCTTCGATCACCGCGAAGCGCCCAATAGCCTGCCGGGATTCACCCTCGACATGCAATGGAGCCAAGATCAGGACAGCGCCAACACCTGGTTGCGCGAACAAGTACTCAAAGCCTGCGCCGAGCCGGAAATCTGAAACTCAGACGCCGATGGCGGTCTTGGCGTAAGACTCTCGATCAATGTCGAGGATCTCCACACACAACTGGACTTCAACGCCTGCCGGCCATGCACAGAGATCCTGCACCACCGCCAGCAGGCTTTCCGACAGCTGCTTTTTGATCTGCGACGAGCGCCCGCTCAACACTGCCAGCTTCACATGCACGAACCCCCGCTCCGCCAAAGCGGTACCGACCTTGAACGTTTCGACCTTCACCGCACGACTCTTGATGTCGGATTCAGCACCGAACTGGCCGGAGCCCACCAGCGCATTATTGAGTCGCAGCAACGCCACATCGGCATTCAGATCAGGCAGGTTGACGGTGTATTCCAAATGCAGGTGAGGCATGGCGTAACTCCTGTAGGTCGGCGGAAAAATTCGTACATACATTATTGGGGCAGAGACAACAGATTGCGCTCTCCCATGAACGTTTCAATTCGTGAACGCAACCAGCGTTCGGCGGGGTCGCTGTCGGCGTGGCTGAGCCACACCATCGACAGTTCCAGTGTCTGGGTCTTGAACGGAAACGGCTCCATGAACAGCTGACCCGATGCTGCCATCGCCTGGGCGGTGTAATCCGGCAGGCTGGCAATCAGATCGGTCCCGGCCAGCAATGCCGGCAGCGAACTGTACTGCGGCACCGAGAGCACCACCTGCCGCGAACGACCGATTTGCGCCAGCCACTCATCAGCAAAACCACTGACGTTGGCGATGTGCGACACCAGCACATGCGGGCGCGAGCAATATTCATCGACCGTCAACGGCGTATCGGAGGCATCGGCTCGCAACACACTTGGGTAGATGTGCCGCAGCAACTTGCGCTTGGCATTCGCTGGCAGACCGCGAGTCTGGCTGATACCGACCGTTATGTCTCCAGATGCCAACAAATCGGGAATCCGCCAGTAATCGACGTTCTGCACCACGAATACCACTTTCGGTGCTTCCTGGCGCAGCGCGCGTAGCAGCGGTGGCAGCAACCCATATTCGACGTCGTCAGACATGCCGATACGAAAAGTCATGGTGCTGTTGCTCGGGTCAAAATCGTGGGTCAGGCTCAAGGCCACCGACAACGAATCCAGTGCCGGCGACAGGTAGCGGAAGATCTCTTCGGCCCTTGCGGTCGGCTCCATGCGGTGACCGACGCGAATGAACAACGGATCATTGAACATCGTACGCAAACGGTTGAGCGCCGAACTGATGGTCGGCTGACCGAGAAACAACTTCTTTGCCACCTTGGTGACATTGCGCTCCAGCATCAGCGTTTCAAACACCACCATCAGGTTGATGTCGGCCTTGCGTAGTTCGTTGCGATTCATCCACCGCCCCCAGTCCCCAATCCTTCTGACAGTTTAGGGAGGTGTCCCAATCGGCGTCTATGCAACCCGAGCGAATAGCCGCAACACATTGCATTAATCGTCCGATTGGAACAAAGCTGCTGACCCGAAGCCTAGATCTCCTTGACAGGGGTCAGATCGCACGTCCCCTTGATCAGGCTGATGGCATGCACGCAGCCAGACTTGTTGACGTATGCCTCTCCGCTGGCAACCGTTTCATGATTTCCCGCCCGCAAACGCCATCTCCATTGGCCTTTGCCGGTCAGAACGGTGCCACGGGTTTGCCTGTAAATCTCAAAATACATTGCTCGCTCCTTGCGATGGCTGAATACGGCAGATCAGTGACCTGCGATAGCCAGAGTAGATGAGGTTTTTTCGGGGAGATGTAATCGAGTGTCAGGGAATATTTCAGGGAAAAGGCCTTGAATCGCGGGCGGAGCAATGAATTCGGGGTGAGGTAAATTGAGCGACTGGGAGGAGTAACTTTTCCCATGAACAGACAAACTTTTCGCACCGCGGGTCGCGGCTATATCTGACGCACACCCACCCACTGGTAAAACCCGAACAAACAAAAAAGCCCCGCAGCTTATTCAGCTACGGGGCTTTTTCTATGTAATGGCGGAGAGATAGGGATTCGAACCCTAGGTACCGGTGAAGGTACAACGGATTTCGAATCCGTCCCATTCGGCCACTCTGGCATCTCTCCAACGGCGCGCATCATAACAACACTTTTGCCGGAAGCGAACCCCCTAAGCGAAATTTTTCCGTGCTTTCAGATGCTTGCGTCGATTAAAGCGGTACGCCCAGACGATTCGCGACTTCTTCGTAGGCTTCGATGACGTCACCGAGGCCCTGACGGAAGCGGTCCTTGTCCATTTTCTTCTTGGTGGCCTTGTCCCACAGACGGCAGCCGTCCGGGCTGAATTCGTCGCCCAGGACGATAGAGCCGTCGTGGAACACGCCGAATTCCAGTTTGAAGTCGACCAGCAACAGGCCGGCGTCATCGAACAGTTTGCTCAGCACTTCGTTGACCTTGAGCGACAGTTCTTTCATACGAACCAGTTGCTCGGCGGTGCCCCAACCGAATGCCACGACGTGGGATTCGTTGATGAACGGGTCGCCCTTGGCGTCGTCCTTCAGGAACAGTTCGAAGGTGTAAGGGTTGAGCTTCATGCCCTCTTCAACACCCAGACGCTTGACCAGGCTGCCGGCGGCGTAGTTACGCACGACGCATTCAACCGGGATCATGTCCAGCTTCTTGACCAGGCACTCGTTGTCGCCCAGCAGCTTGTCGAATTGGGTCGGCACGCCGGCCGCTTCGAGTTTCTGCATGATGAAGGCGTTGAACTTGTTGTTCACCATGCCTTTGCGATCGAGCTGTTCGATGCGCTTGCCGTCGAACGCCGAGGTGTCGTTGCGAAACAGCAGGATCAAACGGTTAGCGTCGTCGGTCTTGTAAACCGACTTGGCTTTGCCGCGGTAGAGTTCTTCACGTTTTTCCATGATGGGCTCCGCTTGCTAAGTAGATGGGCTAGGCGATGTGTCGCCAGTCGAGCCCTGAATCTTGATCGGCCAGTTGCAGCCAGTCCGGGTCGCACCCGAGGGTGTCGACAAAACATTGCCGGGCCAGCTGCGGCAGGTTGTTCTTGCTGCTCAGATGGGCCAGGACCAAATGTTGCAGGCCTTGCCAGCCCAACTCGGACACCAGGAATGCCGCCTGGTGGTTGTTCAAATGTCCCAGTTCACCGCCTACCCGCTGCTTCAGGAAGTACGGGTAGTGACCGCGAGCCAGCATGTCACGGCAATGGTTGGCTTCGATCATCAATGCATCGAGATCCCGATAGCCATCCAGCACCTTGTTGCAATACGAACCCAGGTCGGTCAACAGGCCGAAACGCCGTTCACCGTCACTGAAGACATATTGCGTCGGCTCCTGTGCGTCGTGGGCCACGGCAATGACACCGATGCTCAAGTTGCCGACTTGCAGTTGCTCGCCGCCGGCCAGAAAGCCTGCGGGTTCGATCGGTTTGCGCATCCCGCGCAGGGTGCCGCGACTGAGGTAGACAGGCAGATTGTAGCGCCGAGACAGCAAACCCACGCCATGCACGTGGTCGGCATGTTCGTGGGTCACGAGTATCGCGCTCAACTGCGCAGGGTTTACACCCAGGCGCAGCAGGCGTTTTTCGGTTTCCCGCAGGGAGAAACCACAATCCACCAGCACATACGTATCAGCGCTGGCTATCAGCGTGCCGTTCCCTTGGCTACCGCTGCCGAGAACGGCAAAACGCATGTGATCAGCCCAGGTTGTCCTGAATCACGCTCAACACTTTGCGCGCCACGTCAGCCGGCGCCACGGTGTTGATGTTTTTCTCGACGGTGACCTGAACGCTCTCGCCTACCTTGCTCAGGCGGACCTGATAACGCTCGGCACGGGCTTCAACTTCTTCCTTGTTCGGCGCACTGCCAAACAGGCTGCTGAAGAAACCTGGCTTGTCGTCCTTCTTCTCGGCTTTTTCCGCCAGGTTGATGTAGTACAGGCCCAGGCTGCGGTTGATATCTTCAACGCGCCATTCGCCCTGTTCCAGCGCACGACCGACGCTCGACCAGGCACGATCCAGGTCCGAACCGACGTTCAGCACAGGGTTGCCGCTGCCGTCTTCGCTCAGGCTGACACGGTTTGGCGTATCGAAATCACGGGAAGCCAGCATGGAGACTGAACCGCCCTTCTCCGAGATGCGGCTCATGCTTGCGAGCATGTCGTCAACCAGCGCAGCGTCCAGGCCAGTGTTGACCGAACGATTGGTGAAAGCGACGTCAGCGGTGCTGCCGGCAGGACGCTCGGCGGTGACCACGTAAATCTCACTGGTATTGCGTTGCACGCCCGGCTCGACACGTACCCGAGCACGGATTTCGCCGTCAGAGGCGACACCGGCCGCGCTCAGGCGCTTGGCCATCGCTGCGGACAGTTCGTCGGAATGCTGCCAGGTCGTGGTGAACTCGCCGGTTTGCGGGCGCTGCTCGTCCAGACGGAAGCCGTTGTCCTGGAAGAACTGAACGGCCACTGGCCAGGCTTCGGCCGGTGGGTTCTGCGCCAGAATCGAGCGCGAATCGCCACTTTTCTGCAGGGTGTATGGGCTCGCATCTGCGGTAGCCGTCAACGGCAGCGGCCGCGGAACGACGTATTCGCCCTTGGCGGTGTCATCAGCCACGTTGCGCGGAATCGGCAGCAGCGGATCCAGACGCTTGGCAGTGGTGATATCCGGTGGCAGTTGCATCGGTGCAGTCTGTTGCGCTTCCAGGTAATCGCTACCGCGGTCACGGAAATAACCTTCCGGGCCCCAGATCCATCCGCAGCCACTGGTGCTGGAGATAATCAAGGCAAGTGCGGAAAGTCCGGCCATTCGCTTCATGCGTTGTACTTCCTCAATTAAACCAGGACGCCGGACTGGCGCATGGCCTGTCGCAGCGGTTCGTGACATTCGGCGCTGAGCCAGGTGAGCGGCAGACGGATACCGTCCGGCATCAAGCCCATTTCATGCAGCGCCCATTTCACGGGAATAGGGTTGGATTCGATAAACAGGGTTTTATTGAGCGGCATCAGCTTTTCGTGAATGGCACGGGCCTTGTCGGCTTCACCATTCAGCGCAGCGATGCACAGGTCGGCCATTTCGCGCGGAGCGACGTTGGCGGTGACCGAGATGTTGCCTTTGCCACCCAGCAGGATCAGCTCGACAGCCGTGGCGTCGTCCCCGGAAAGCACCAGGAAATCCTTGCTGACGCCATCGATGATGGCCTTGGCACGGCTCAGGTCGCCGGTGGCTTCCTTGATACCGATGATGTTTTTAACGGTCGACAGACGGATCACGGTCTCGGCCTGCATGTCGCAAGCGGTGCGACCTGGCACGTTGTAGAGGATCTGCGGAATGTCGACAGCTTCGGCGATTGTCTTGAAGTGCTGGTACAAGCCTTCCTGGGTCGGCTTGTTGTAGTACGGCGTGACCAGCAGGCAGGCATCGGCGCCGGCGGTCTTCGCGTTGGTGGTCAGTTCGATGGCTTCGCGGGTCGAGTTGGCGCCGGTACCGGCGATCACCGGGATGCGACCATTGACCTGTTTCACTACGCGACGGATGACTTCGATGTGTTCGCTCACATCAAGAGTCGCCGATTCACCTGTAGTGCCGACCGCCACGATGGCGTGGGTGCCGTTTTGCAGGTGAAAGTCCACCAGTTTGCTCAGGCTGTCCCAGTCGAGACGACCCTGTGCATCCATAGGTGTGACCAGTGCCACCATACTGCCCGCAATCATGCAACCGCTCCTGCCGGAAAAAGAGAGCCGTAATGGTACTGGCGCCAAGATGCTTGTACAAGCGAAGTACTGCGCTGCCGCCATTCCCCTTGGCGCTGCTTTTCGCTACCCTTCAGACTTTGATCGGTACTGACAAGCTCGTACGTCGGGTTTCAGCCTCCATTTTCGGCATCACAAGCCCCGATCCAGCGTTGCCACCCCTCGCTCCTGCCATTGTGGAGCACGTCGCAACCTGCGCCTCGGGTTTTCTGAATTCGCATCCGCAGGCTCGCCCCCGGCTAAACTGGCCGACAGAAGTATCGACCGCTCATCGCTTTAGGAATGCTGCATGTCCACCCCCACAGTTCGCGAACAATTCCTTGTCATCAGTGCCCTCGGCGCCAACCCCATGGAGCTGACTAACGTCCTGTGCCGCGCCAGCCATGAAAATCGCTGCGCCGTGGTTACTTCTCGCCTGACGCGTCATGGCGAGTGCAGTGCGTTGGTCCTCGAAATTTCCGGCAGCTGGGACGCCTTGGCGCGTCTGGAAGGCAGCCTGCCCGTGCTGGCCAAACGGCACGCATTCACTGTCAACGTGGTGCGCAGCGCCGCGCTGGAGAACCGTCCTCAGGCTCTGCCTTATGTTGCCTATGTCAGCTCGGCCTACCGCTCGGACATCATCAACGAGCTGTGTCAGTTCTTCATGGACCACAACGTCGAGCTGGAAAACCTGACCTGCGATACCTATCAGGCTCCCCAAACCGGCGGCACCATGCTCAACGCCACGTTCACCGTGACCTTGCCTGCCGGCGTGCAAATCAGCTGGTTGCGCGATCAGTTCCTGGACTTCGCCGATGCGTTGAACCTGGATGCCCTGATTGAACCATGGCGCCCACAGAACCCAATGTAAGGAAGCTTTCATGGCCGTTGCCATCGACCAACCGGTTGCCGATTTCGAAGCACCCGCCACCAGCGGGCAAACCGTTAGCCTCGCGAGCCTCAAAGGCAAGCAAGTGGTGATCTACTTCTATCCGAAGGACAGTACGCCGGGTTGCACGACACAGGGTCAGGGCTTTCGCGATCAGCTGGAAGCTTTCAAAGTGGCAAACACTGAAGTCTTCGGTGTGTCGCGTGACAGCCTGAAATCCCACGAGAACTTCAAGGCCAAGCAGGCATTTACCTTCGAGCTGATCAGCGACAAGGAAGAAGCGCTTTGCCAATTGTTCGATGTGATCAAGCTGAAGAAGCTTTATGGCAAGGAATACATGGGCGTTGATCGCAGCACGTTCCTGATCGACAAGGATGGCGTGCTGCGCCAGGAATGGCGTGGTGTGAAAGTGCCGGGACATGTTGACGCTGTTTTGGCGGCGGCTCAGGCCCTGAATAAAGGTTAAGCCTTAAAAGATCGCAGCCTTCCGCAGCTCCTACAGAAGGCTGTGATCTTTTTACACTCTAAAGCAGCGGCGCCACTATCGGTTCCTTGCGCGGCCAAGCATCGAGCACAGCCTTGAATAGCGTCGCCAGGGGAATCGCAAAAAACACTCCCCAAAAGCCCCATAACCCGCCAAACAACAGCACCGCACAAATAATCGCCACCGGATGCAGGTTGACCGCTTCCGAGAACAACAGCGGCACCAACACGTTGCCGTCCAGCGTCTGAATGATCCCGTAAACCGCCATCAAATAGATGAACTGATCGCTCCAGCCCCACTGAAACAGCGCAATCAGGAGCACCGGTACGGTCACCACCACGGCCCCGACGTAGGGCACCACCACCGACACCCCGACCAGCAACGCCAGTAGCGCCGCGTAGTTGAGTTCCAACACGACGAAAGCGATATACGTCACGCCACCGCAGATGAAAATCTCGATGACCTTGCCGCGAATGTAATTGGCGATCTGCCGGTTCATTTCATGGGCGACGCGGGTGATCAGCGCCCGCTCACGGGGCAAATATCCGCGCACCCATTCCCCGATCATTTGCCGATCCTTGAGGAAGAAAAACACCAGGATCGGCACCAACACCAGATAAATCATGATGTTCACCAGCAGCGGCAAACTCGACAGCGAGAACGTCAGCGCCCATTGGCCGAACTTGCCGATCTCGCCCCGCGCCACTTCAATGGCCTGCAGCACCTGCTCATCGGAAACCAGATGCGGATAGCGTTCAGGTAATAACAGCAGCAGCGACTGCCACTTGGCGAGCATGCCCGGCAATTCGTTGAACAGCGTGATCAATTGATGCCAGAGCAACGGCACCACGACCACGATGAACACCAGCAACAACCCCATGAACAGGGCAAAGACCAGCCCCACCGCCGCCCCACCCGGCACCCGCATGCGTTCAAGGGTCACTACCAGCCCCTGCATCAGATACGCCAGCACCATCCCTGCCAACACCGGCGCAAGCATGCCGCCCAGCGTCAACACGGCCGTGAACGCCAGGAACAGCAGGACTGCCAGAACCACGGCTTCTTCATCAGAGAAGTAGCGCTGAATCCAGTCGCGTAACACTTTGAACATCAATAATCCTTATGAACAAACGCAGCAGGTTTCAGGCTTTTTTCAACCAGTAACGGTAAACGCCCGCCTCATCTTCTTCGCGAAGCAGCGTATGACCCGCCAATCGGGCAAAGGTGCGGAAGTCACGCTGCGAACCCGCATCCGTTGCGATGACCTTGAGCACCGCACCACTGGCCAGGCGATTGAGTTCCATCTTGGCCTTGAGCAACGGCAACGGACAATTCAGGCCGCTGGCGTCCAGCTCAACGTCATGGGCTAAAGCGTCGGTCATTGCATAACTCCGGGTCGGGTGGTTGAGTTGCTTAGAATATCTGGTCGCAAGGCTGGTGTCCGGCTACAGTAAGGTCTTTGTCGACTAAGGCTTTGTGCATGACATTTTTGCGCCCTACCCTGCTGACGCTCGCTTGCCTGCTCGCCTCACCGGGCTTTGCCGACGACCTGCCGTCACTCGGCGACGCCAGCTCTGCCATTGTCTCGCCGCAACAGGAATATCAATTGGGCCGCGCATGGCTGGCGCTGTTGCGCAGCCAGGTAGCGCAGCTCAACGATCCGCAGCTCAAGGACTATGTCGAATCCAGCGTTTATCGACTGGTAGAAACCAGTCAGGTCAACGACAGGCGCCTGGAGTTCATCCTGATCAACAGCCCTCAGCTCAACGCCTTTGCGGCACCGGGCGGGATTGTCGGGGTAAACGGCGGCCTGTTCCTTAACGCCCAGACCGAAGGCGAATATGCCTCGGTACTGGCGCACGAATTGGCTCACTTGTCGCAACGTCACTTTGCCCGTGGCGTTGAAGCCCAACAGCGCATGCAAGTGCCAATGATGGCCGCATTGCTGGCCGGGATCGTGATTGCAGCGGCCGGTGGTGGCGATGCCGGGATCGCCGCCATTGCGGGTACGCAGGCAGCGGCCATTCAGGAACAGCGACGGTTCTCCCGCCAGAATGAACAAGAAGCCGACCGCATCGGCATCGTCAACCTGGAAAAGGCCGGTTACGACCCGCGCTCGATGCCCACCATGTTTGAACGTTTGGGGCGTCAATACCGCTTTGATGCCAAGCCACCGGAATTCCTGCTGACTCACCCGGTCACCGAATCGCGTATTGCTGACACCCGCAACCGAGCCGAACAGGCCCCACAGGGTGGCATCGAAGACACCCTGCGCTATCAGCTGATTCGCGCACGGGTCCAACTGATCTATGAAGAAACGCCTGGGCTGGGCGCCAAACGTTTCCGCGCCCTACTGGATGAAAACCCGAAAAGCGATGTTGCTCGCTATGGCCTGGCGATCGCCCAGATCAAGGGCGGCCAACTGAACGAAGCACGGGAAAACCTCAAGTTGCTGCTGGCCAAGGCGCCAAACGAGATCATCTACAACCTCGCGCAGGTCGATCTCGACATTACCAACAACCGGCTGCCGGACGCACAAGCCCGTGTTGACCGGATGCTGACCCAGTACCCCGGCAACTACCCGCTGAACCAGGTGCGTGTCGACCTGTTGCTGAAACAGAATCGCGCCGCCGATGCTGAAAAGGCCCTCGAAGGCTTGCTCAAATCACGCCCGGACGATCCGGACGTTTGGTATCAGGTCGCAGAAACTCGCGGCCTGTCGGGCAACATCATCGGCTTGCATCAGGCGCGCGCCGAATATTTCGCGCTGGTGGGCGACTATCGTCAGGCCATCCAGCAACTGGATTTTGCCAAGCGCAAGGCGGGCAGCAACTTCCCGTTGTCGTCACGTATCGATGCCCGCCAGCGAGAGCTGATGGAGCAGGAGCGCATGATCAAGGACATGATGGGCTGATCGGCTCCTCAAACAAAAAGCAGACATAAAAAAACCGCCTCTTTCGAGGCGGTTTTTTATTTAGCCAACAACCGGACTATTCGGCCAGTTTGAAGGTGATGAAGCTAGCACGGCCTTGACGCAATACTCGCATCGACACCGAGCGATTCTTCGGCAACGACTTGGCGATATCCGTGAATTGTTTGGTGGATTCGATCGCCTGATTGTTCAGGTGAGTGATCACATCACCAGGCTGCAAGCCGATCATCGAAGCAGGACCGTCCTGAACTTCCTTGATCACCACGCCACCTTTGAGGTCGTAGGTTTTCTTTTGCTCTTCGGTCAGCTCCGCCACGGAAACACCCAGGCGATTGCTGCTGCGCTCGGCACTGGATTTTGGCAAGGAGTCCAGCTCTTTGCCTTCTTCCGGAATAGCGCCGACCGTCAGCTCGACATTCTGACGTTTACCTTCACGAATCACTTCCAGATTGGCTTTCGAGCCAGCCTTCAATGCGCCCACAAGGTGCGGCAGGTCAGCGGACATGACGATCGGTTGACCGTTCATGGTCAGAATCACGTCACCGACTTGCAGCCCGCCCTTGGCAGCCGGACCGTCATCCTGGATCTGCGCGACCAGCGCGCCCGCCGGTTTTTCCAGACCGAACGACTCGGCCAGATCCTTGTTAACTTCCTGGATCACGACACCCAACCAGCCACGGCTGACTTTTCCACCACTTTTCAGCTGATTGGAAACGTCCATGGCCACGTCGATAGGAATAGCGAACGATACGCCCATGAAGCCACCGGAACGGGTGTAGATCTGCGAGTTGATACCCACCACTTCACCATTCAGGTTGAACAGCGGACCGCCGGAATTACCTGGGTTGATCGGCACGTCAGTCTGGATGAACGGCACATAGTTTTCATTCGGCAGGCTGCGACCGACGGCGCTGACGATGCCTTGAGTCACCGTGTGATCAAAGCCGAATGGCGACCCGATTGCTACGACCCACTGGCCAGCTTTCAGATCCTGGGATTTGCCGAGCTTCAACACCGGTAGATCCTTGCCTTCGATTTTCAGCAGTGCGACGTCGGAACGCGGGTCGGTACCCACCAGCTTCGCTTTCATTTCACTGCGATCGGCCAGACGCACGAGAATTTCGTCGGCATCGGCGATCACATGGTTATTGGTCAGGATGTAGCCATCAGACGAGATGATGAAACCTGAACCCAGGGAGGTTGCTTCACGCTGACGATCACCACGAGGCGAGCGTGATTGCGGCGGCATGCCTCGTTCGAAGAACTCGCGCAGCATCGGCGGCAAACCTTCGAGATCAGGCATCTGCTCGCTGACTTTACGGTCCGGCAGTTTTTGCGTGGTACTGATGTTGACCACCGCAGGCGATGCCTGCTCGACCAACTGAGTGAAGTCAGGCAATTCGACCGCTTGAACAGCGACCGCCTGACCGAGCACGAACACGGTGGCAAGAATGGAGAGGTAAGATTTCAAGCGTGGTATCGACATACGGCTCCCGTTACGACGAGCATGGTTAAGCGATATGGATCAAGGAACACCGGGAAAGATACGCCGGTATTTTTGTTCCGGGAACAACAAACAAGGCCAGAGCCGAGGGGCTCTGACCTATAAAAAATTTTGGGGATTTTTGCAAACTGAAATGCTCACGAAACATTTCGACTGGAGCTCACTGCGTGGTTGCAGCGGCATTATTACGCATGGAGAGCGCAATTCGTTCAGCGGTGCCTGCCGGAATTTCGCCGACCACCGTGACCATCATTTCACCTTGCGGTGTGGTCAAGCGCCGGGAGACAGCAACGGTTGGCCCCAACTGAGTGCGGGTATCGGTGACGGAGGCACCGTTCAAAGGCTCCAGGAACACCGAAAACCGAGCCAGACCATCGTCATACATCAAGCTGTTGACCTGGGTTTTGGTCTCTGGATCCTTGCGTGCCGTACTGCTGGTCAGCTCGAAACCGGGTGGGAGCCAGTCCGAATGCCAAACCTGAGCGGTTTTGACCGCAGAAGCCTTGTCACTTTCTAGGTTGACCGCCTTGCAATCGGCGCCGGGCTGCAAGCTGGCATCAGAAGGAACGTTTGCGGTATCCAGTTGCGTGAACTGGAATCGCTCCAGCAATTGCCCTTTGTCATTCAGCAGCAACGACTTGAGAGGCAGGCCGGTTTCTTTATCCAGATGCAGCTCAAACCCGTAGCGGTGTTGGTCACGAGGGGTTAGCGAAACGATCACTGCAGGTCGACCAGCCACACGCGACTTGCCAATAACGGCAAGGTCATACCAATTCTTGAGCTTTTGCGGATCAAGTGCACGTGCCGAGGAGCTGGGAGAATCGCCAAGCCCCGCGATCAGAATGCCGCTGACGCATTGAGTATGCCCATCAACGCGTACGACTTCCTGTGCTGAGCCATCGAGCTGGAGTAAACGCTCGCGGACCTTGCCATCCTGGACACGGTGCCAGATGTTATGGGTAGAAAAACTACCGTTACGCTCGTAGACGAAGGTACCAAAAAAGCTTTGCTGTTGCTCGGCCTTGCCCAGACGGGTCAACCAGTCCTGGGCTTCGTCGGCGTGGGCTGGAACAACGAACCAGCCACTGAGCAGAAGCGTAAGTAGAGGTATGGCGCGCATGATCCTCCTTAACGGTTTTCCAGGCTTGCTGCACGAGCGTAAGGCAGAGCGCTCTCAGTACCTTTCAGTGCAGCCTGTTGAGCATGTTGGCGCAAGTAACCTGGCAGACGCTGATCGTGCCAGCCTGGCTGACCTTGCAAAACGCCGTTGGCCATAGGACCAGTGGCTTCCGAACTCTCATTGTAGCCTGCCAAAACAGCCGGGCCTTTAACTTGAGGAGCCGCCAGATTTTGTTGGCTGGATTGCTGTGCCAATTCGACACCAGCGATCTCGTCCTGGTTGTACAGACGAACACCTGCCAGTACGGCAACCGTTACCGAAGCAGCCACCGCCAGACGACCCAGGCTACGCCATGGACCACGGGAGACTTTTGCCGGCACAGCTTCGTCAGCCAGAGCCGCAGAGACTGCCGCTGCGATATCCAGACGTGGAAGCAACAGATCCTTGTGCATCACTGCCCGAGCGATTTGATAACGAGCCCAGGTTTCACGGGTTTCAACATCGTCGCAGGCACTCAGTACCCGACGCAGTTCCAATTCGTCCGCTTCGTTATCCATCACTGCGGACAGCGATTCCTGCAGGGCTTCACGACTCATGGCGTTCCTCTCTTGGCTGTCGCCGCTGTCTCTAGTTTTCCTGCAACAACGGCTGCAGGGCTTTATCGATGGCCTCCCGGGCGCGGAAGATCCGGGAGCGCACGGTGCCAACCGGACATTGCATGACGCTCGCAATGTCCTCGTAACTCAGACCATCGAATTCACGTAAAGTTAACGCCGTACGCAAATCTTCTGGCAGTTGCTGAATGGTTCGATGGACGGTGCCTTCGATCTCATCCCGCAGCAAAGCTCGTTCTGGCGACTCGAGATCCTTGAGGCCATGATCGCCATCGTAGAACTCTGCATCCTCGGAACTGACATCGCTATCCGGCGGCCGACGGCCGCGTGAAACCAGATAGTTTTTCGCCGTGTTGATGGCGATACGGTAAAGCCACGTATAAAACGCGCTGTCTCCGCGAAAATTTCCAAGCGCGCGGTACGCCTTGATGAAGGCTTCCTGCGCCACGTCCTGGGCTTCATGGGTGTCGTGCACGAAACGCACGATCAACCCGAGAATTTTGTGCTGGTATTTCAGCACTAGCAGATCGAAAGCACGCTTGTCGCCGCGCTGAACGCGTTCGACCAGTTGCTGATCCTCTTCCTGGGTTAGCATGAACACTCCTCGATAAGCTCGGAGGAGGCTTGCATAACTAAACGACCGGACTTGCAAACATAGACTCGGGCTTTTCGCAAAAGTTCTCCCCCTCCAGGCAAGTTTCCTGCGGGCTCTGATTCGGCACGCACGAAAAGCGCAGCGCGAGATGACTCGGCTGCGCGAATAATCTTGTCATCAGATTCGCTGATAGGATCCAACCGCAGATCCTGCCTGAACCCGACACTGTTCCTTGACTCAGGCAACCGTCTATTGATCTTGGGCCTTTGGCAAAAGTTCCAAATATTTATAGCTGCCTGAAACCGACATTGTGCAACCTTGAATAGAAAAAGACTGTTAAATCCACGATACAGTCTCCTGGTCACCGAAACGGCCGAAAAAACATCCGACGAAGCGTCAGATGTTTTCTGTCACGGTAGTTTCACAATGCCATATGGGCTCGGGTATTGTGCCGCTCCCCCCCTCTATATACTAGTGGGCTGTGCGGTTGCCGGACTCGCCCTGTCCAGATGTCTGGCGCCTACCCCGACCCGGGTCGCTTTGAGCGGAATCCTGAAATGAGCCAACAGTTTCAACACGATGTTCTGGTAATCGGCAGCGGCGCTGCAGGCTTGAGCCTTGCGCTGACCTTGCCCGGTCATTTGCGTATCGCCGTATTGAGCAAAGGCGACCTCGCCAACGGCTCGACTTTCTGGGCCCAGGGCGGTGTCGCTGCCGTCCTGGATGACACCGACACCGTCGAATCCCACGTCGATGACACCCTCAATGCCGGCGGCGGCTTGTGCCACGAAGACGCGGTACGCTTTACCGTAGAGCACAGTAAAGAGGCAATTCAATGGCTGATCGACCAGGGCGTTCCGTTTACCCGCGATGAACAGTCCGGCACCGAAGACGGTGGATTCGAGTTTCACCTGACCCGCGAGGGCGGTCACAGCCATCGCCGCATCATCCATGCCGCCGATGCCACCGGCGCTGCTATTTTCAGAACGCTGCTCGATCAGGCCAAACTGCGGCCGAACATCGAGCTTCTGGAACAGCGAGTCGCGGTCGACCTGATTACCGAAAAGCGCTTGGGGCTGGAAGGCGATCGCTGCCTCGGCGCCTATGTACTCAATCGCGGCACCGGCGAAGTCGATACCTACGGCGCCCGCTTTGTGATTCTTGCGTCCGGCGGCGCGGCCAAGGTCTACCTCTATACCAGCAACCCGGATGGCGCCTGCGGTGACGGCATCGCCATGGCCTGGCGTTCGGGTTGCCGGGTGGCGAACCTGGAGTTCAACCAGTTTCACCCCACCTGCCTGTATCACCCGCAAGCCAAGAGCTTCCTGATTACCGAAGCCCTGCGCGGCGAAGGTGCACACCTGAAGCTGCCCAATGGCGAGCGCTTCATGCAGCGCTTCGACCCGAGGGCAGAACTGGCCCCCCGGGATATCGTCGCCCGCGCCATCGACCATGAAATGAAGCGACTGGGCGTCGATTGCGTCTATCTGGACATCAGCCACAAATCCGAAGAGTTCATCAAGACGCACTTCCCGACGGTGTATGAACGCTGCCTCGAGTTTTCCATCGACATCACCAAGCAGCCGATCCCGGTGGTTCCGGCGGCGCACTACACCTGTGGCGGCGTGATGGTCGATCAGCAGGGTCGCACCGACGTGCCGGGGCTGTACGCCATCGGTGAAACCAGCTTCACCGGCCTGCACGGCGCCAACCGCATGGCCAGCAACTCATTGCTGGAGTGCTTCGTTTACGCGCGCTCGGCGGCGGCGGACATCGTGGAGCAATTGCCACAGGTTTCAGCGCCTGTCGCCCTGCCCGTCTGGGATGCGAGCCAGGTGACCGACTCCGATGAAGACGTGATCATTGCGCACAACTGGGATGAACTGCGCCGCTTCATGTGGGACTACGTGGGTATCGTGCGCACCAACAAGCGCCTGCAACGAGCCCAGCACCGAGTGCGCTTGTTGCTCGACGAAATCGACGAGTTCTACAGTAACTACAAGGTCAGCCGGGATTTGATCGAACTGCGCAACCTGGCTCAAGTGGCCGAGTTGATGATCCGCTCAGCGATGGAGCGCAAGGAGAGTCGTGGCCTGCATTACACCCTCGATTATCCGAAAATGCTGCCGGTAGCCCTGGACACTATTCTGGTGCCGTCCACCTACGCCGACTGAACTTGAGCCGGACCCGCAGGCGTCGGTGAACATCCGCCGCCTGCGAATCCCGGGGCACGCATATGGCCCTGACCCGACGCTCGCCACGCAAACGAAAACGCAGCACCACGATCAATGGCAGCGCCAGGCTGTCAGGGCGCAACTGCGCCGGTTGCCATCCCCCCGCCCGATTCCATAACTGCCAGCCATCGGCGTCGCGGCGCAAACCGCAAAACGCCTGCGGGTGCGTCAGCATGATCTGACGAGGCACCGCCCAAACGCCATGCAGCAGGCAGCAACCAGCGCCGAGCAGACTGGCCCAAAGCGGTATGGAGAGAAGAAACAGCGCACCCAGCGCGAACAGCTGGGCCAGCAGATACGCCGCCAGCAACTGCCGTGAGGCATGCCAGCGGTATTCGCAACCCTTACTTGGGCTGGACACGATCCAGAATCATGCGAACCATGCGTTGAAGTTCCGGATCTTCCGATTCGGCACGTTCCATGAACCAGCCGAACATGTCCTGATCTTCGCATTCGAGCAATCGGACGTATAAGTCGCGATCAAGCTGGTTGAGGTGCGGGTAGACCTCTTTCACAAACGGCACCAGCAACACGTCAAGCTCAAGCATGCCGCGGCGGCTGTGCCAGTAGAGGCGGTTCAGTTCAACATCTTCGACCATGGAGCGCTCCTCAAATAGGCCGCAAGTATACAGCCCCGCGCCTCGTCGAACAGTCGGCTTTGGTCGGGCACATGTGATCCTTTGTGAACTACCCATTTCAAAGGCACACCCTTATCATGTCCGCCAGACTCTTTACCCTGCGATGACCCATGGCCGATTCTGCTTTTTTCTGCACGCTGTCTCATGAAGGTGTTCTGGCGGTCCGCGGTGCGGACGCCGGCAAGTTCCTGCAAGGCCAGTTGACCTGCAACCTCAATTACCTGAGCGATACCCAGGCCGGCCTCGGCGCGCGCTGCACACAGAAGGGCCGGATGCAGTCGAGCTTCCGCATTCTGCTCGAAGGCGATGGCGTGCTCATGGCCATGGCCAGCGAGCTGCTGGAACCGCAGCTGGCAGACCTGAAAAAATACGCCGTGTTCTCCAAGTCCAAACTGACCGATGAAAGCACTGCCTGGGTCCGTTTCGGCGTCGACCATGGTGACGCTGCGCTGAACAGCCTCGGCCTGGATCTGCCGGCAGAAATCGACAGCGTAGTGCGCAACGACAGGCTGATCGCTGTTCGTGTTTCGCCTGATCGCGCCGAGCTGTGGGTCACTGCCGATCAGGCCGCAGACATCAAGGGCAAGTTGTCCGCCCTGTTGGCCGAAGGCGATCTGAATCAATGGCTGCTGGGTCAGATCCGCGCAGGGATCGGCCAGGTCATGCCGAACACTCGCGAGCTGTTCATCCCGCAGATGCTCAACCTGCAAGCCGTGGGTGGCGTGAGTTTCAAAAAAGGCTGCTACACCGGCCAGGAAATCGTCGCGCGGATGCAGTACCTGGGCAAACTCAAGCGCCGTTTGTATCGCCTGCAACTGGGTGCCAGCGAACTGCCTGAACCCGGCACTCAGCTGTTTTCCCCGAGCCACGGCAGCTCAATCGGTGAAGTGGTACTGGCCGCCCGCACCGAGCAAAACATTGAACTGCTGGCCGTATTGCAAGCCGAAGCTGCAGAGGCAGGCGACATTCACGTCGGCGCGCTCGACGGCCCTGCCCTGCACTTGCTCGACCTGCCTTACCAATTGGACCGCGACCGCGAGATCCAGCGCTGACAGCAGTACATTGTTGCGACACCTAGAGAAATTAAATGAGTGAGCTGGCGGAAAAGGTCCAACAGGATTTGGTTGAGGCCATCGATAACGATGACCTGGTTCTGCCAACATTACCGGAAGTGGCTTTGCAGATTCGCAAGGCTGCTGAAGATCCGGAAATCAGTATCAGCACCCTGAGCAAAGTGATCGGCCGCGATGCCGCGCTGTCGGCGCGCCTGATCAAAGTGGTCAACAGCCCCTTGTTGCGCGCGACTCAGGAAGTGACCGAACTGCACACCGCGATCACCCGCCTGGGCATCAACTACAGCAGCAACCTGGCGATCGGCCTGGTCATGGAACAAATCTTCCATGCCCGTTCCGAAGTGGTTGAACAGAAAATGCGCGAAGTCTGGCGCAAAAGCCTGGAAATCGCCGGCGTCAGCTATGCGCTCTGCCGCAACTACACCCAACTCAAGCCCGATCAAGCGGCGCTCGGCGGGTTGGTGCATCAGATTGGCGTACTACCGATCCTGACCTATGCCGAAGACCACTATGAGCTGCTGTCCGACCCGGTCAGTCTCAATCACGTGATCGATCAGATTCACCCGATCCTCGGCGATAAATTGCTCAGGGTCTGGGAGTTTCCGGACCTGCTGGTGCAGGTGCCGCGGCTGTACCTGAACTTCAAGCGAGAGTCCGCGCAGGTCGACTATGTCGATCTGGTGCAAGTGGCCAGCCTGTATTGCCATAAAGACACCGACCACCCGATTTCACGCATTGACCCTTTCAGCGTGCCGTCCTTCAAAAAGCTTGGAATCGATCCTGACAACAAGGCGATGTGTGCCGATCTGGAAGAAACCCGGTCGATGTTTTACTGAGCCTGAGCCAATCCCTGTGGCGAGGGAGCTTGCTCCCGCTCGGCTGCGCAGCAGTCGCAACATTGCCGCATGAGTTTTATCTGGCATACCGAGAGCATGAGTTGGGGCCGCTTCGCAGCCCATCGGGAGCAAGCTCCCTCGCCACAAAAAGCGCTGATCACTCCCCGGCAATAAAACTCACCCGCACCTTCAACCCTGCCTGCTCGCCATCATGCAGGCTGATCTGCGCCAGGTGCGCGCGGCAAATCTCGCCGACAATCGCCAGCCCCAATCCTGATCCGGCCACTTGCTGGTTGCGCCGATAGAAGCGTTCGAACACCCGATCTCGCTCATCAACTGGAATCCCAGGACCATCGTCCTCGACCTCCAGCACCGCCGGTGCCGAGACCCGCAGAATGACGTTGCCACCCGGGGGCGTATGGGCCAGTGCGTTGTCCACCAGATTGCTCAGCAGTTCGTTGAGCAAGGTCGGCTCGCCGCGCATCCACACCGGTTCATCCGCTTCCAGCGCCAGGGCCACGCCGCGCTTATGGGCCAGCGGCGCCATGGCCATGCCCAATTCCCGCGCCAGTTGACTCAGATCGAGCAATTGAGCGCCGCCCTCGGCAATCGCCCGGGCGCCATTTTCGACACGGGCCAGCGAGAGCAATTGATTGGCCAGATGAGTCAAGCGATCGGTGCCTTGGGCGGCGGTTTCCAGCGTGTCGCGCCAGGTTTGCGGTTCGGTTGAGCGCAAGCCCAGTTCGAGACGCGCCTTGAGCGCGGCCAACGGAGTGCGCAGTTCGTGGGCCGCATCGGCGATGAATTGCGCCTGACGCTCGAACTGCCCGCGCAGGCGTTCGGTAAAGTGATTGAGCGCGCTTACCAGCGGCCATAATTCGTGCTGCACTTCCACCAAGGGCAATGGCCGCAGGTCATCCGGCTGACGTTCTTCCACCGCTGTGCGCAAGCGCTCCAATGGGCGCAGTGCCGCGCTGACCGCAAACCACACCATCATCAGTGCCCCGACCGCCAGCATGCCCAGTCGCAACAACGTATCTGCTGCCAGGCTGCGGGCCATGCTGACGCGCGCCTCATCGGTCTCCGCCACGCGGATTTCCGCCATGCCGTTCATGTTCGGTTCGCTGACCGCTTTGAGCAGACTGACCACGCGGACGTTCTGCCCCCGATAAGTCGCGTTATAGAACCGCGCCAGCGCCGGATAATCATCGGTACGCGGCGTCCCCGGGGGTGGGCCCGGCAGGTTTTCGTATCCCGAAATCAGCTTCTGGTTGATGTCATTGACCAGGTAAAAAATCCGCCCGGCGCTGTCGTAGGCGAAGGTGTCGAGGGCCACGTAAGGCACGTCGAGGCTGAGGCTGCCGTCGCGTTCGGAAAGGCCCGCCGCGATGGTGCGTGCCGAAGCGAGCAAAGTTCGGTCATAGGCCGTGTCAGCCGCTTCGCGACCGTTCCAGTACGCGCTCAAACCACTCGCCAGCATCAGCACCACCAGCAACAGCGCGAGGTTCCATAGCAACCGCCAGCGCAGGCTGCTGGGCTTATGCATCGCGGCTTTCCAGCAAGTAGCCGAGGCCGCGGAAGGTCACGATGGCGACAGGTTGACCGTCGAGTTTCTTGCGCAAGCGGTGCACGTAGATTTCGATGGCATCGGGGCTGGCTTCTTCGTCGAGGCCGAAGACCTGGGAGGCCAGTTGTTCCTTGCTCATCACCCGACCTGGACGGGCGATCAACGCTTCGAGCACGGCCTGCTCGCGGGAGGTCAGGGTCAGCAATTCTTCGCCGAGGGTGAAGCGCCGAGTGTCCAGGTCATAGGCCAGCACGCCACAGCGCTGCATGCGTTCACCGCCCAACACGCTGCGGCGCAGCAAGGCTTTCACCCGGGCTTCGAGTTCGGTGAGTTCGAACGGCTTGGCCAGGTAATCGTCGGCGCCGAGGTTCAGGCCATGGACCCGATCCTTGACGTCACTGCGCGCGGTCAACATCAACACCGGCAGGTTTTTGCCCCGTGCGCGCAAGCGCGCCAGCACTTCGAAACCATCCATGCGCGGCAGGCCCACATCGAGGATCGCCATGGCGTATTCCTCGCTGCCCAGCGCCAGGTCGGCGGCCACGCCGTCGTGCAGCACATCCACGGTCAGGCCGGTGCTCTTGAGCGCCTGGGCGACGCTTTCAGCGAGCTGCAGATGGTCTTCGACGAGCAGGACACGCATGGATCTTTACCTCATTCAGGGATGGTCGACGCCATTCTTTGGCGCGGAGTTTACAGCGGCATCCGTTGCTGTGAAGCCCGAAAAACCGTGAAAGCCCGATGAAAGGTTAGCGAAAGGTTCGACCGTTAGAGTCGATCCACGGATGGTTTCAATCGCAGCCATCGATCCTGCTTTGAAATGTAGCTCCCGAAAAACGCCTCGATGCGTTTTCGCCAATAAGAACAATAACGAGGTACTTCGTCATGCTGTCCACCCAGCCCCAGATTTGCCC
>NZ_JAGYGD010000028.1:0-84817 GCF_019947275.1 Pseudomonas sp. GL-RE-29 | reverse complement strand
GTGTACCTGATACACCGCATCGCCTGGATCGCCAGCAAGCCGGCTCCTACAGGTCGTGTGATTAAAGGTACTTGTCGGTCACAGCCCCCTCCGAAGCACTGGACACCGTCTTCGCATACTTGGCCAACACCCCGCGCTTGTACTTCGATTCCGGCCTCACCCAACGCGTTTTACGCTCGGCCAGTTCGGCATCGGAAACGTCCACGGTAATCTGCCGGGTTTCGGCGTCGATGGTGATTTTGTCGCCATTCTCGATCAACGCAATCGGCCCACCCTCGAAGGCCTCCGGCGTAATGTGCCCGACCACGAAACCGTGGGAACCACCGGAAAAACGCCCATCGGTGATCAGCGCCACATCCTTGCCCAAGCCTTTACCCATCACAGCCGAGGTCGGCGAAAGCATCTCGCGCATGCCCGGCCCGCCTTTGGGGCCTTCATAGCGAATCACGATCACTTCGCCGGGTTTGACCTCGCCGTTGAGGATGCCGGCCAATGCGCCTTCTTCACCGTGATAGACCCGCGCCGTACCTTCGAAGCGCAGGCCCTCCTTGCCGGTGATCTTCGCCACGGCACCGGTGGGAGAGAGGTTGCCGCGCAGGATCACCAGGTGCGAGTCCTTTTTGATCGGCCGGTCGAAGGGCAGGATCACGTCTTGACCCGCAGGGTAATCGGGTACGTTTTCGAGGTTTTCCGCCAGGGTCTTGCCGGTGACAGTCAGCACATCGCCATGCAGCATGCCGGCCGCGAGCATGCGCTTCATCAAGGGCTGGATGCCGCCGATAGCCACCAGTTCGCTCATCATGTATTTGCCGCTGGGGCGCAGGTCGGCCACCACTGGAGAGATCTTGCCCAACTCGACGAAATCATCGAGGGTCAGATCAACGTCCACCGCATTGGCCATCGCCAACAAATGCAGCACCGCGTTGGTCGAGCCGGCGAGGGCGATCACTACGCGGATGGCGTTTTCGAAAGCCTTGCGAGTCATGATGTCGCGCGGTTTGAGGTCGAGCTTGAGCAGCTCCATGACCTGCTGCCCGGCGCGGAAACTGTCCGAAGCCTTGTCCCCGCCGACAGCGTCCTGGGAACTCGAACCGGGCAGGCTCATGCCCAACGCCTCGATGGCCGAAGCCATGGTGTTGGCGGTGTACATGCCGCCACAGGAGCCGGGGCCGGGAATCGCCACTTTCTCGATCTGCTTGACCTGGATTTCGCTGATGTCCCCGCGTGCATGCTGGCCGACGGCCTCGAACACGGAAATGATGTCGGTGTGGCCGGCGCCGGGGCGAATGGTGCCGCCATAGACGAAGATAGAAGGACGATTGAGCCGCGCCATGCCGATCAGACACCCCGGCATGTTCTTGTCACAACCGCCCACGGTCACCAACCCGTCAAAGCCTTCGCACCCGACCACCACTTCAATGGAATCGGCGATCACCTCGCGGGACACCAGCGAATACTTCATGCCTTCGGTGCCATTGGCGATGCCGTCGGAAATGGTGATGGTGTTGAAAATTACCCCTTTGGCACCGGCAGCATTGGCACCTTTTTCAGCTTCAATCGCGAGTTTGTCGATGTGCATGTTGCAAGGCGTGACCATCGCCCAGGTGGAGGCGATGCCGATCTGCGGTTTCTTGAAGTCTTCGTCGGTAAAGCCCACGGCACGCAGCATGGCGCGGGCGGGCGCGGCCTCGACGCCGTCGATCACTTGGGAGGAATATTTGCGCAGATCGTCTTTATCGCTCATGACTACTCCTCACAGACTCAATTGAAGACCTCTGAGTATAGTCGGGCGTCCGCGATAACCTGTAGGAGCCGGATTGCTGGCGAATGCGGACTTTAACGTTGCATCGCCATTGAAAACACCATCGCCAGCAAGCCGGCTCCTACAGGTTCGAGCGTGAATTGCGGATCGGGTGACCGACGCGCATCCGGACCAGCCAGTCGTGAACAGACGCGCGGGTTTGCCATGTCGTGATATTCTTCGCCCCAACTTGGTTTGACCTATTCAGTTTTCCTGTCCTTGAGACGGGTGAACAGAATCACTGTCGCTCCAGTAGCTGAAGCCAAAAAAGATAAAAAGTCAGTTCAGTAGGGACATATAACTGGGGTCGACGCAGTCAGTCGGCCTTGCGTGCCCACCCTCCAGATGTCATGTGCGAGAACCCACGGCAGCCTGCCTGAATGCCGGGAAACAAGGGCTCGTGAGTGAAGATGGAAGGGCGGATGGCGTTTTATCATAGGTGCTACAGATGTTTAAGAAAGTGAACACGGCCCTGCTGGGGCTGGCCTTGTCGTTGGGGATGACGACAGCCCAGGCCGAAGAAGCCAAGAAAGTCGACGTGCTGTTGATCGGCGGCGGCATCATGAGCGCGACCCTCGGCGTCTGGCTCAATGAGCTGGAACCCGGCACCTCGATGGAAATGATCGAGCGCCTCGACGGCGTCGCCCTGGAAAGCTCCAACGGCTGGAACAACGCCGGTACCGGTCACTCTGCCCTGGCCGAGTTGAACTACACCCCGGAAGACGACAAGGGCAACGTGTCGATCCCGAAAGCCGTTGAAATCAACGAAGCTTTCCAGATCTCCCGTCAGTTCTGGGCCTGGCAGGTTCAGCAAGGCGTGCTGAAGAACCCGCGTTCGTTCATCAACTCCACGCCGCACATGAGCTTTGTGTGGGGCGATGACAACATCAAGTTCCTGAAAAAGCGCTACGAAGCCCTGCAAGCGAGCCCGCTGTTCGCCGGCATGCAGTACTCCGAAGACCCGGCTGTGATCAAGAAGTGGGTTCCGCTGATGATGGAAGGGCGTGACCCGAACCAGAAAATCGCGGCCACCTGGTCGCCGATCGGCACCGACGTGAACTTCGGCGTGATCACTCGCCAGTTCGTTGCGCACCTGCAAACCACGCCGAAATTCGACTTGAAGCTGTCCAGCGAAGTGCAGGACATCACCAAGAACGCAGACGGCAGCTGGCGTGTCAGCTACAAAAACCTGAAAGACGGCAGCAAATCCGAAACCGACGCCAAGTTTGTGTTCATCGGCGCTGGCGGCGGTGCACTGCACTTGCTGCAAAAGTCCGGCATTCCTGAAGCCAAGGAATATGCAGGCTTCCCGGTAGGCGGCTCGTTCCTCGTGACCGAGAACCCGACCATCGCCGAGCAGCACCTGGCCAAGGCCTACGGTAAAGCTTCGGTGGGCGCACCGCCGATGTCGGTTCCGCACCTGGACACCCGCGTGCTGGACGGCAAGCGCGTGATCCTGTTTGGCCCATTCGCGACCTTCAGCACCAAGTTCCTGAAAGAAGGTTCGTACCTGGACCTGCTGACCACCACCACCACGCACAACGTGTGGCCGATGACCAAGGTTGGCATCAAGGAATATCCGCTGGTCGAGTACCTTGCCGGCCAACTGATGCTGTCTGACGAAGACCGCCTCAACGCGCTGAAAGAGTACTTCCCGAACGCCAAAGCAGAAGACTGGCGCCTGTGGCAAGCAGGCCAGCGTGTGCAGATCATCAAGCGTGATGAAGCTGCCGGTGGCGTGCTGAAACTGGGCACCGAAATCGTCGCTTCGCAAGACGGCAGCATCGCCGGTCTGCTGGGCGCATCGCCAGGCGCGTCGACCGCTGCACCGATCATGTTGACCGTGCTGCAGAAAGTGTTCAAGGACAAGGTCGCGACCCCTGCGTGGCAGGAGAAGCTGCACCAGATCGTGCCGAGCTATGGCACTCAGTTGAACAACGATCCGGCGAAGGTCGCTGAAGAATGGGCCTACACCGCCAAGGTGCTGGAACTGACTCCGCCGCCGGTGATTGGCGAGATGGTGGCTCCGGCTGCTGCTCCGGCCGAGAAACCGAAGGCAGTGAAAGAGAACGCCGCGGCTGATATGGCTCTTTAATCTGGCTGCCCCACCTGTAAGGCTGGGGCATCAGGATTAGCTGATCCGCAATAAAAAACGCCCGCTGAACCGGTAACGGTCAGCGGGCTTTTTTTGGTCCGTTTATCCCGGCAATCACAGATAACGCCACACCTGTAGGAGCCGGCTTGCTGGCGATGGTCGTTAACGATAACGCGTGCGGTCTGGATTCACTCGGCGCACTTGAATCCATCGCCAGCAAGCCGGCTCCTACAGGTGTTGCAAGTTTCCAGAACCTTTTTCGTGGCCAGTTTTCATCTGATCCGTATTTTCCAACGCCTTCTGCATCTGTAACGCACACAGCCTGAGCCTCACAATCTCGGCACGGTCCGCAGTCGCAACAGCGCTTGCACCGCACCTTCAAACTGTAGGAGGCCTTATGGGCAAGATGGCGATTTTTCTGGGTGGCTTTCTGGTGCTGACTATTTTGATCGGGGTGCTTGCGACCATTTCGCCGACCTGAGGTATTGTCAGTCCTTTGGATCAGATCGATTACAAAGGGACGAACATGACATTGACCGTCGAAGACCTCGTTAGCATCTCAATGACCAACCCGGTAAATGCGGAGGTCGCCAAACGCTTGCCATCACTGGGTTTGAATCAATGTTTACTCACCGCCGGGTGCCTGTTTCAGGCCGTGTGGAATCATCAGTCGAACTTGCCACCCGCGTGGGGCGTGAAGGATTACGACGTTTTTTACTTCGATGAAGATCTGTCCTGGGAGGCTGAGAATGAGGTCATCCAGAGAGCCCAGCGTTTGTTCAAGGACCTCGATGTTAACGTCGAGATCAAGAACCAGGCGCGCGTACACCTGTGGTACGGCCAGCGGTTCGGCGGTGTCTATCCTCAGCTACAGTCGGCCAGGGACGGGATTGATCGCTACCTGATTGCGGGTACGTGTATGGGGCTGGATATCGTCACCGGCGACGTCTATGCCCCCAATGGACTGGGCGACACAGAACTCGGGCTCTTGCGCATCAACCCGAAAAATCCCAAGCCAGATTTGTTCGAACAGAAGGCGAAGAGTTATCAGGCGCGATGGCCGTGGCTCAGGATCGTCGATCCCGCGGTTTCATAACCAAACCCGTTAAAGCAAAAGTGGCCCCTCATACCGGGCCACTTTTCTCTCCATCCCTAAATCCGCGCCAGCGCCTGGGCCAGATCCGCCCGCAGGTCTTCGACGTCCTCGACCCCCACCGACAAACGCACCAGCGCATCGCCGATGCCCAGTTGTGCGCGGGTTTCTACGGGGATGGTGGCGTGGGTCATGATCGCCGGATGCTCGATCAGGCTTTCGACGCCGCCGAGGCTTTCGGCCAAGGCGAAGATTTTCACGTTTTCGAGGAAACGCCGGGAGCCCGCCAGATCAGTGTTCAGATCGACGGAAATCATCCCGCCGAATCCGCGCATTTGCTGCCGCGCCAGTTGGTGCTGCGGGTGCGAAGGCAGGCCCGGATAATAGACATGCGCCACTTGCGGCTGACGCTCCAGCCATTGCGCCAGGTCCAGCGCGTTGCTGCAGTGTCGCTCCATGCGCAGCGCCAGGGTCTTCACCCCGCGCAGGGTGAGAAAGGCGTCGAATGGCCCGGCGATGGCGCCCACGGCGTTTTGCAGGAAACCCAGGCGCTCGGCCAGTTCCGCGTTTTGTCCGACCACGGCGATGCCGCCGATCACGTCGGAGTGGCCGTTCAGGTATTTGGTCGTCGAGTGCAGCACGATGTCGAAGCCCAGCTCCAGTGGGCGCTGAATATAGGGGCTGGCGAAGGTGTTGTCGGCCACGCAGATGATGCCGCGTGAACGGCAGATGCGGGCGATGGCGGCGAGGTCCGTGAGGCTCAGCAAGGGGTTGCTCGGCGTCTCCACCATCACCATGCGCGTGTCGACTTGAAGCGCTGCTTCGAAGGCCGCCAGGTCGGTCAGGTCGACAAAGCTGAAGCGATGCCCGGCACTGCGTTGCCGCACTTTGTCGAACAGACGGAACGTGCCGCCGTATAGATCATTGCCGGAGACGATGTGCGAACCCGCATCGAGTAATTCGAGCACGGTGGAGATCGTCGCCAGCCCGGAGGCAAAGGCGAAGCCCTGGGTCCCGCCCTCGAGGTCCGCCACACAACGCTCCAGCGCAAAGCGTGTCGGGTTGTGCGAGCGCCCGTAGTCAAAACCTTTGTGCACGCCGGGGCTCTGCTGCAAATACGTGGAGTTGGCATAGATCGGCGGCATCAGCGCCCCGGTGGTGGGGTCTGGCGTCTGGCCGGCGTGGATCACGCGAGTGGCGAAACCGCGCGGCTCGGCGTTTTTGTCGTGCTGACTCATGCAAGGGATCTCCGTAGATGATTGAGCATGTCGACCCGGGTAATCAGGCCGTGGAAGCCCGAGGCGTCAGCGATGATCGCCACCAGCCCGCGATCGAGCTCGGCTTGCAGTTCGGCCAGGCTGGCGTCAGGTGGCAGGGTTTGCAGTTTGTCGGTCATCGCACTGGCCACCGTCTGCCGAAAATGCGAAGCGTCCTGATGTACGCGCAGCAAAATATCGGACTCGTCGATGACGCCGATCAGGCGCTTGCCGTCCACCAGCACCGGCAATTGCGATACATCCGCCAGGCGCATGCGCTGGAACGCGGTGAGCAGGGTGTCGTCCGGGCCTGCGCTGATCACCCGGCCATCTTCGAAGCGTCGCGCGATCAGGTCGCGAAGATCGCCGTAGCGCTTGATTTGCAGCAGGCCCTGATCATTCATCCATTGGTCGTTGTAGACCTTCGACAGGTAACGGGTGCCGGTGTCGCAGACGAAGCTGACCACACGTTTGGGCTCGGTCTGCTCGCGGCAATAGCGCAGCGCCGCGGCCAACAGGGTACCGGTCGAAGAGCCGCCGAGAATGCCTTCGGCGCGCAGTAATTGGCGGGCATGATCGAAGCTTTCTTCGTCGCTGATCGAATAGGCGTGGCCCACGCTGGAGAGGTCGGCAATCGATGGAATGAAGTCCTCGCCAATGCCTTCCACTGCCCAGGAACCGGGCGTGCCGAGGGTGCCGCTGCGGCTGTACTCGGCCATCACCGAACCCACCGGGTCGGCCAGCACCATCGTCAGGTTGGGCTGCACCCGTTTGAAGAAACGGGTCAACCCGGTCAGCGTACCCGCGGAGCCGACGCCCACGACGATGGCATCCAAATCATGCTGGGTTTGCGCCCAAATCTCCGGTGCGGTGCTGCACTCGTGGGCCAGCGGGTTGGCCGGGTTGTTGAATTGATCGGCGAAGAAGGCGTCAGGAATTTCCTCTGCCAGCCGCGCCGCCACATCCTGGTAGTAGTCGTGATGGCCCTTGCCGACATCGGAGCGGGTGATGTGCACTTCGGCGCCCATGGCCTTGAGGTGCAAGACCTTCTCGGTGGACATCTTGTCCGGCACCACCAATACCACCCGATAACCCTTGGCGCGGCCGACCAGCGCCAGGCCAAGACCGGTATTGCCGGCAGTCGCTTCGACGATGGTGCCACCGGGTTTGAGGCGACCATCGCGCTCGGCGGCGTCAATCATCGCCAGCCCGATGCGGTCCTTGATCGAGCCGCCGGGGTTTTGCGATTCAAGCTTGAGAAACAGTGTGCACGGGCCGGTATCGAAGCGGCTGACACGCACCAGTGGCGTGTTGCCAATCAGTTCGAGTACGGCAGGGCGGGAGTCGTTTGGCATGTCATCACCTCCTGTGGAAATCCACTGGAAAGACAGAAACCAGCGGCGGGTCATCGCGCCATTTGCGGCAAATTCTGCTTGGGACCATAGGCCCGGATTGCCTCCCCCGCAATCGGTCGCGGCTCACCGGTAGCATAGTCGCCCACCGCAAAAGCACCCCCGACTTTGGGGGATTACCCTTTGTTTGGTTGGCAATTTGGGGGAGTAAATTGACGGGATATTGAAATCTTGGTGGGACGTGTGAGCTGTGAAAACACTTTAAAAGCCATCCATAGCTTCATGATTCGCCGGCTATAAGGTTGCCGTAATCATGGCCAGGTTGACGTTCTGCATAAGCTCCGTGATCGTCGCCAGACTGCCCAATTGCATGGCCGCCATGATCATGGCCTGGCTAGGCGCGAGCGCCAGCGCGGCCAGCAGCTCGATCTCCGGTACGACCTTCTCTACGACACCGATCACCGCGAACGTTGATGCCGTGAGCAAGGCTACCGCTGCCGCTACGGATACCGCCGCCATGATGATCGCGACTGCCACAAACGCAGTGATGAACACTGCCACCATCGCCTGTCCCGCCATGACCACCTCCGCTGCCGATTGCGCCATTGCTTATAAACAGCCAAAGCAAGGCACGGGCCAACAGACCATCGGCGGTTAGCGGAATCGCTGTGGGATCGCCTCGGCGAACGGGTAAAGGGCAAAGTAGGGCCGGGCTTCGTCGAGGACCCGCTGGAAGGAGGGACGGTTCGTCAGCCGCTCGAAATAGCTGCTCAAGCCCCCGCACGACTCGGGAAACGGCACCAATGTGCTGGCATAAAACAAGGCCGGGGCAGCGGCGCAATCGGCCATGCTGAAGTCCTCGCTGGCTACCCAGGTTCGGCCCGCCAATTGGCGTTCCAACATGCCGTACGCGGTCGTCAGCGCCGTGCGTTCTTTCGTCAGGTCACCGTGGGTGGCATACAGACGATCGGCAACGATCTGTTGCATCGGCACCTGGACGTGCAGATCGAAGAATCGATCCCACAAACGCACCTCCAGCGCGCTATCCCCATCGGTGGGAACCAAAAGGTGCTGGCCAGCAAATCGATCCAGATACTCAATGATGACACTCGACTCCGCCACGTTGCGCTCGCGGGCGTGGTCGCGGATGACCGGGAATTTGCACAATGGCCAGAGCGCCTGAAGTTCCGCTCTGTCCGCCTCGTTGGAGAGGTCGATGATTCGCCTTTCAAATTCGATCCCGTGTTCGTAGAGCGCGACAAGCACCTTGTGGCAGAACGACGAAAGCGGGTGGTAATAGAGAGTCAGTGGCATCTTCAAACTCCTGCAAACAGGGCAACCGATGCAGTATCGGTCATCACTGGAAATCGCGCCCATGATGGCGCCCGACTGGCGACGAACAGCGCCAGCGTGATGAAAAACCACCCACGCGATTTTCAAATAGGGCGAGCGCCCATACCTCTGCACGACAAACCTTATCCCTCTACGAAAACTACTTTCACCTCGTTTGATAATCACCCCTCGAAATGTTTTAAGAGTTTCACAAATCTTCGATGTGACCCTCTCGACACGGGCCGTTGAGCGCCTGCGTTGGGCGCCGATGGCCTGCGCAATGGCGGCGAAACATCCAAAACAATAAGAAACCTTCCAGGAGCCCCGTATGTTCAAACGCGCAATCCCCACCTTATTCCTTATCGCTACCGGCTCGACCTGCGCACAAGCGGCAGACACCGGTGCACACGGCTTTCTGGAAGACAGTAAAGCCACGCTCTCGATGCGGACCTTGTATTTCAACAGCGATAACCGCGACGGCAGCGCGGCCCCTTCGAAAACCGAGGAAACCGCACAGGGTTTCGTGCTGCGCTACGAATCGGGATTTACCCAAGGCGCTGTCGGTTTCGGGCTTGATGCCCAAGCGTTGCTTGGCGTGACCTTGGACAGCGGTGGCGGCCGGCATGTCGGTAGCGGCATGATTCCTTCGGACGGTGACGGTGCGGCTGAATCGTGGAGCAGCTTCGGCCCGACCGCGAAGATGCGCCTGGCAAAAACCGAGCTGCGCTACGGCACGCTGCTGCCTAAATTGCCGATCCTGATCTCGAACGATGCCCGCGTGTTGCCGCAGTCATTTACCGGCACCCAGATCACTTCGAAAGACATCGAAGGTCTGACCCTGACCAGTGGATTGCTCGAGTACGCGGTGGGGCGCGCTTCGACGGACCGTACCGGCCTGTCAGTCGCCGGCGGCACTCAGGACAGCAACAAGTTTTACTTCGCCGGGGGGGACTACGAGGTCACCAAGGCCATGAAGGCGCAGTATTACTTTGCGCAGCTTGAGGATTTCTACAACCAGAACTTCCTCGGTCTGACCCACATTCTGCCAATCGACGGCGGCAGTACGATCACGACTGACTTGCGCTACTTCCGCACCACGTCGAGCGGCGCCAACAGTAGCGCCGCAGGCCGGGCCCAGGGTTATCGCGTTTCGGGTTACACCGAGGACAACAACGGCGAAATCGACAACAGCACCTGGGCTGCGATGATCACCTATGCCAATGGCGGACACGCGGTGACACTGGGGCATCAGCGCGTCAGTGATGGCAGCAACTTCGTCCAGCCCAACCAGGGCAACCTGCCGGACAAAGGGGCGGGCGGTGGCAGTGTCTATCTGCCTTCGGATCGCATGATCCAGAACTTTGCCCGTGCGGGGGAGCAAACCAGTTTTGGCCAGTACGCCTACGACTTTGCGCCACTGGGCGTGCCGGGTTTGAAAGCTTCAATCGTTTATCTGAAGGGGACGGACATCAAGGTCCACAACGCCGGTGACCAGTCGGAGTGGGAGCGCGATATGGTTCTGGACTACGTGATTCAGGCGGGTACGTTCAAGAATGTGGCGTTCTCCCTGCGCAACGGCCAGTCAAACAGCGATGCGGGGCGGGATGTTGATCAAAGCCGCTTCATCATCAACTACACGCTTTCACTGCTGTAATCACGGCTTGAAACCGTCCAGCCTTTGAGCTCGTTCAATGCATCAGGTAGCCGAAATAAACGAAGGCCACGGCTGCGGCGATACCAAACGTAAACAATGCCTTTGCCGTTGAATTGCGCGCTGACAGTGTTTCGTCGTATCGCTGCAAGCGCGGATCGGGAAGCTCAGTCCGGTCTTCGTAGGCGTGCATGATTGCCCGGTAGGTGTATCGCAGGGCAATCAACAACAGCAGGGCGATCAGGCCGAGGACCAACCCGCGAGTGATAGCCGGTTCGATCAAAGGCGGGGAGTGTTCATCTTCACAGGCGACACTGTCGACTTGCGCGACGGTGATTCGCCCGAATTCCGTTTCGGGTAGTTTTTCGCCGTTCTGGAGTTTCGCCTGTTGCGCCAGATCCAGCGCTTGATACTGCCAAAGCGTGGTCGACCCCTCCCGGCAGTAAGTGAATCGGTCCGGGTTTGGGGCGGCAACGATACAAGCATCTTCGATACCGCGTTTTTTCAGGGTTTCAATCGCCGACCTGGTGAAGTCGAGTTCGAGAACCGGAATGACCCCGCTGGCAGTCGCCGCTACCGAAACCAGCAAGCTGCCCATCGCGCACACCGTTGTTATTTTCAAGGTTGGGTTTCCTTGTTTTTATTAGATTTGTGAGTACGGCTGCCATTCCATTCTGATCATCAAGTCTCTTATCGCATGGCGGGATTGGCGCGAGTTGTGCCCCAGTCCCGCCATTTCTACTATTTGCCCGCTATGAGCGACGGCGTGCGCGGCGGGATCATTCGCTTGCTCCCGGTGGATTCAAATGCCGCGGCAAAACGCAGCAATGCCGAATCATCATAAGCACGACCGGCGAACGTCAGGCCAACAGGCATGCCGATGTCCGGCATGATGCCCATCGGCACGGTGACCGTCGGAACCCCCAAGTGCCGGATGGCGAGGTTGCCGTTGGCGACCCAGACGCCATTGCTCCAGGCGATGTCCGCAGATTTCGGGTCGACATCGGCATTGGCCGGCGCAACGTCGGCGACTGTCGGGAACAGCACGGCATCGAGCCCTAGCCGATCCATCCACTCTTCAAGGTCGATTTTCCGGGTCTTTTCAAGGCCCCGCAGCCCGTCAGGCACCGTGGTGATCTGGTCCCAAGGGGTAATGCCGCGCTCGGCCATCTTCACGTATTCGTCCATGCCCGCGGCAAGGTCGCCTTCACGGTTGGGCAGCGTTCCCGGGTCGTGGGGGAAAATCAGCGGGCCGTCGACATCCACCAGACGATTCAACTTCGGATCGCCATTGGCCTGAAGGAAGTCATCGAACGCCCAGGCTGTCAGGTCCCACAACTCGTGGTGCAGGAACTCTTTCGACACGATCCCGCGATTGAATACGGTCGGCGCACCGGGGCGATCACCTTCGCAATTGGACACCAGCGGGAAATCCACCTCGATCACTTCGGCGCCGGCGCCTTCGAGGGCCCTGCGTGCTTCTTGCCAAAGTCCGATCACCGAATCACGGGTGATGATTTTCTGCCCGGTCGGGCCACCGATTCCCGGCTCATCGCTGGTGCCAGCTTCGGCGTCGGCGTTGATGTACATGCGCGGAACGCCGAAACGCTTGCCCGCGAGTGTATCGGCCTTCGCCACAAGCTCCAGATAAGAAGCAGGACGCACCGAGGCGACACTCGGAATCGGCACCCAGGGTTGCAGGCGCCACAGATCGCCACGGGTGTCAGGATCTTCCGCAACCACCACGTCGAGCACTTCGAGCAGGTCGGCCATGGTTCTGGCGAACGGTACCACCACGTCCATCGTCGGCGTCAGCGGCCAGTTGCCGCGCACCGAAATCACGCCGCGCGAAGGCGTATAGGCACATAAACCATTGTTCGAGGCCGGGCCGCGACCGCTGGACCAGGTTTCTTCGGCAAGCCCGAATGCCGCGAAACTGGCGGCCGTGGCAGTCCCGGCGCCATTCGACGAACCCGAAGCGAAGGGAGCGGTGAGATATCCGGCGTTGTAAGGGCTTTCCGCACGGCCATAGACACCGCGCTGCATGCCGCCATTCGCCATGGGCGGCATGTTGGTCTTGCCCAGGCAAATGGCACCCGCGCCGCGCAACCGTTCGATGGTGAAAGCATCGCGATAGGCAACCAGGTCCTTGAAGGCCGGGCTACCCGAAGCGGCGGTAAGCCCCTTCACCAGATAACTGTCCTTGGCGGTGTAGGGAATGCCATCGAGCGGGCCAAGGGTTTCGCCTTTGGCCCGACGCGCGTCGGACGCTTGAGCTTCGTTGAGCGCATCGGGGTTGCGCACCACCACTGCATTAAGCGCGGTGGGCGTATTGGCGCCGTCGTAGGCATCGATCCGGGCGAGATAAGCCTGGACCAGTTCAACCGCAGTGGTCTGACCGGATTCGAGCGCAGCACGCAGCTGGGCAATGGAAACCTCGGTAACCTCGATCATGCTGCCACCCACGGTTGCTGATGGGCGACGCAGCGAGTCTCTTCTTCACGCTGGATCCGGGGCACGGTGGCATCACATCTTTGAAAATGGGTGTTCATATCGGTTCTCGTTGCACTGCTGTTACGCGACAGTCTGGGTCAAAAGTTAGCGGTGTATTTTGCATCAAGTCGCAGCCGATTAGGCACTGGCATCGGCTTCATGCTCGTCGGCGAATTCCATGAGCACCTCCAGGTCGAGTACATCCAGCTTGATCCGCGAAATAAAGGCAGAGAAGGCCAGGTTTGCAGCGAGCAGGCGCAGATCGGAGGCCCAGGCCGGGAGATGGTGCGGGCCCTGCAGCCAGCCGGATTCGAACAGCGGGGCCAGGCGCACGGTGTCACCCAGGCTCAGGCGCCCGGCAAACAGATAGCCCACCAGTTCCGGTCGGTTGTCACGGATCGCGATGCGCAGCAGCGTGTGCACGCCCAGCAAACCGGTGAGGTAGGCGGCGTCCTTGGTGAACGCCGAACCACCGCGCAGATCAGCACCGCGGAACACCCGCTGGGTCGAGCGGAAGGACTCCTCTTGCGATTGACCCGCCGCGAGAAAACCTTCGAATACCTGAATGAAGTCGGCGCCATCCAGCGCCTGCTGCACAGCGAGCACGCGCAGGGCGAGGCGCCGCAGGCGGTTGATGTCCATGCTGCCGGTGAACAGCTCGGCGAGAGTGGCAATGCCTTCTTGAGTCTGGGTCGTGCGCGGCGCTCCCAGGCCGAGGCTTTTCAGGTTGGGTTGCAGTGCGCCGTTTTGTGCGGTGGCGACATGCACGAACGCTTCGTGTTGCAGCAACTGGTTTTTGTCCAGTTCCGAGAACAGGGCACTTGCCCGCAGACGGACGCGGCTCGACCCGGCAATGGCTTTGGCGGCCAGGGTTGGATCGAGTACGACGGTTATCTTGCCGGGGCCGAAGAAGCGGTCCAGTTCCGGCTGCAACCAGGCTGCGAACGCTTCGGCCGGAATATCGGCCGGACTCGGTGGAATCCGCGCACCGCCCAAAAGGGCATCGGTGGTATCGAGGAAGAACCGGGCCGCGTCGAGCATGCTCAGGTTCAGGCGGTGGTAGTAGAAATCCGGGCGTCGATACAGCGCTGACGAATATTGGGTGAAGGCGGGCGTACCTATGGCGCCGAGCATGTGCCCGGCGGTGGCATAGCTGCGTGCCGTCATCGCGAGGTGGAGTCCGGCCGGATGGCCCTCGTCGCAGCGGCTGATAAAGGTTTCGAGGGCGGCGATATCAGCACTGTGATCGCGCGGGCGCAATTCGACTTTGGGCAGCTCGGCATGCCCGGCGCGCCAACTGGCCAAAAACGTTTCCTCGACCCCGTCCGGCCAGGCAAGCGCATCCAGCACGCGGATCTTGCGGGCCAGGCCGGGCAGGGCAGCATCGAGTTCGGAGAGGGGTGCGGCGCTCACATCAATCTCCCTGGTAAACGAGGTTCAATCGCAACAGCGTAGTCGTTATCCCGACGTTGCGGTGAAGGTCTGTTGGCCCGGAAGCGAAAAAAACATTTCACACTACACTGGAGTGGATTGAGCTGCCGCGGCGAGGATGACTGCATGCAAAGAACGGGAGTACAGAAGCGGGCCCGGGTGCTTGATCCGGTGGACCGAGTAACAGAGGTGATCTTCGGCCTGCTGATGGCGATGACCTTCACGGGCACCATCAGCGTGGCGACATCGGGCCAGGAAGAGGAACGCACGATGATGATCGCTGCTTTGGGTTGCAACCTTGCCTGGGGGCTTGCCGATTCGGTGATGTACTTATTGCGAACCCTGATCGAACGCACGCGCAACCGCACGTTGCTCGGCATTTTGAGCGGCGGGGCCGACGCGGCCACCGGGCAAGCGCTCATCGCCGAGGCGCTGCCACCTCGTCTGATGGCTGCGGCGGGCACAGAAGAATTGGAATTGCTGCGTCAGCGCTTGATCAGTCATTCAGTCATGCCGGTTCCACCCAACCTCGGATGGGATGATTTCAAGGGCGCCATTGGTGTTTTCCTGTTGGTGGTGGCCTCGACATTCCCGCTGGTGGTGCCGTTTCTGCTGCTCGACGAGACGGGGCTGGCCGTACGCCTGTCTAACCTGGTCGGACTAGTGGTGCTGTTTATCGCCGGCTGGATACTCGCGCGATATGCCGGGGCAAAACCCTGGGTTGGGGGCCTGGCAATGGCGGTCACCGGCGCTGTGCTGATCGTCGCAATCATCGCCCTCGGCGGATGATCGGGCAGTAACCGACGCTGTTTAACTTTCGGTGTTTTGTATGGGTGAGGTGTAGGTCATGGCAAAGGATAAAAAAGCCCCGAAGCGTCAAGCGGCTGAAAGCCAGAAGCTGAAGAACAAGGATTACCTTGAGCAACTGCGCGTTCTGCACGTCGAACTGGTCAAGTTGCAGGAATGGGTCAAAGCCAAGGGCATCAAGATCTGCATCGTTTTCGAAGGGCGCGATGGCGCTGGCAAAGGCGGGACGATCAAGGCGCTGACTGAGCGGGTGAGCCCGCGTGTCTTTCGCGTGGTGGCGCTGCCGGCGCCGACGGATCGTGAGAAAAGCCAGATGTACGTCCAGCGTTATTTGCCGCATCTGCCGGCGGCAGGTGAGGTGGTGATCTTCGATCGCAGTTGGTACAACCGTGCGGGCGTTGAGCGGGTGATGGGGTTCTGCACTAAAGAACAGGTGGCCGGGTTCCTGAAAACCGCACCCAATGTGGAGCGTGCAATCGTCGACTCGGGCGTCATCCTGCTCAAGTATTGGCTGGAAGTCAGCTCCGACGAGCAGACCCGTCGGCTGGAGGCACGCATCAAGGATGGACGCAAAATCTGGAAGCTGACCCCGATGGATCTGAAGTCCTACAGCCGTTGGTATGACTACTCCCGCGCACGTGATGACATGTTTGAGGCGACTGACACCGAGTACGCGCCATGGCTGGTGGCCAACTCGAACGACAAGCGCCGGGCGCGGCTGAACATCATTAGCGATATGCTCAGTCGCATTCCGTATGAGGATGTGCCGCGAGAAAAAGTGATCTTGCCCAAGCGGCAGAAACCAGGCGGCTATCGCGAGCCGGACTATCCCGTCAGACGCATTCCCGAAAAATTCTGACGGGCAATTGCGTTGCAGCTCCCCGGCCATACAACCTCGGGCGATAGTCCTATGAGCGATTCAGATTCTTCGCCTCCCGTCCCGGAACCGGGGCGGATTGCCCATCGGGAATCGAGCGACAAGCAAACTGGCTGGGGCCGCTGGTTTCCCGGCCTTCGAGCGTTGCGCGAGTACAAACTGGCCTGGCTGCGTTACGACATCATGGCCGGTTTGGTTCTCACCACGATGCTGGTCCCTGTCGGTATCGCCTACGCCGTGGCATCGGGCGTACCCGGCATCTATGGGCTCTACGCGACCATCATTCCACTGCTCGCTTACGCATTGTTCGGACCCAGTCGAATTCTGGTGCTGGGGCCGGATTCATCGCTGGCAGCGGTCATTCTTGCGGTTGTCCTGCCGTTGTCGGGCGGTGACCCGCAACGCGCCATTGCCCTGGCCGGCATGATGGCGATCGTGTCGGGCGCGGTGTGCATCCTGGCGGGGATAGCGCGCCTGGGCTTCATTACCGAGTTGCTGTCCAAACCGATCCGCTACGGTTACATGAACGGCATTGCCGTGACGGTGTTGATCAGCCAGTTGCCCAAGCTTTTCGGTTTTTCCATCGAGACCGATGGACCGTTTCGAAATCTGTGGTCCATCAGCACCTCGGTGCTGGATGGAAAGACCAACTGGGCGACGTTTACGATTGGCGCGGTCACTCTGGCGGTGATTCTGCTGCTCAAGAATTACAAGCGTATCCCGAGCATCTTGATTGCCGTGGCCGGTGCGACCGTTGTCGTGGCGGTGCTGGACCTTGCCGAGCGTGCGGGTGTGTCGGTGCTCGGCTCGCTGCCACAAGGTTTGCCGGCGTTCGCGATTCCGTGGATCACTCGCGACGACATTGTCCCGGTGCTCATCGGTGGTTGCGCCGTGGCCCTGGTCTCATTCGCCGACACCAGCGTGCTCTCACGCGTTTACGCGGCGCGGACCCGTACCTACGTTGACCCGAATCAGGAGATGGCGGGGCTCGGTTTTGCCAATCTGGCGGCTGGGTTCTTCCAGGGTTTTCCAATCAGCAGCAGTTCTTCACGCACTCCAGTGGCCGAAGCGGCGGGCGCCAGGACTCAGTTGACCGGTGTAGTCGGCGCACTGGCGGTGGCCTTGCTGCTGATGGTGGCGCCGAACCTGTTGCAGGACTTGCCCAACAGCGCGCTGGCCGCCGTCGTGATCGCGTCGGCCATTGGTTTGATTGAAGTTGACGACCTGAAGCGGATTTATCGAATCCAGCGCTGGGAATTCTGGTTGTCCATCGCATGCACCATTGGCGTCGCCGTGCTGGGGGCGATCGAGGGCATTGGCCTGGCGATTGTGATCGCGGTCATCGAGTTTCTGTGGGATGGCTGGCGGCCGTATTCCGCGGTGCTGGGGCAAGCCGAGGGCGTCAGGGGCTATCACGACATCCGACGTTATCCCGATGCCAGCCTGATACCTGGCCTGGTGTTGTTTCGCTGGGACGCGCCGTTGTTTTTTGCCAACGCCGAGTTGTTCAACGACCGGGTACTGGACGCCGTGGCGGCTTCGCCTACACCCGTGCGCTGGCTGGTCGTGGCGGCGGAACCGGTGACCAGTGTCGACGTGACTTCTGCCGATATGTTGGCCGAGCTGGACGAAACCTTGCACGCGGCGGGTATCAAGTTGTGCGTGGCCGAGATGAAGGACCCGGTCAAGGACAAGCTCAAGCGCTTCGGGCTGTTCGCGCGGTTTGGCGAATCGGCGTTTTTTCCGACCATGGATGACGCTGTCACCCGCTACCTGGAGATTAATCCGGTGCAATGACGCCTGTAACTAAGCTTCGTCATCCTCGGCACCGGGATAGAAACCGTGGAGCAGGCGATAGCGGTCACGCCGGACCTGTTCGACCCGTTCTTCCACTTGCTGCCCGGGAAAACCCAGCAGCACCAACGCATGGGCGGCGAGCATCAGGCTGGACTCAAGCAATTCAGGCACCACTTCGCTGGCACCGGCAGCCTTCAACTCGGCGAAATCACTGTCATCGCGAGTACGTACCAGAATGGGCACGCTCGGGTTCACCCGGCGTGCTTCCTTGAGTATCGACAGGGCAATAGACGTCTGCCCCACAGCTATCACGAGCAGTCTGGCGCGCTCCAATCCCACAGCGATCAGTAGTTCGCCTCGGTGCGAATCGCCGTAGTGCACGCTGCTGTCCGCTTCGCTCGCTTCTTCTATTCGCACCGGGTCGTTGTCCAGGGCGATGTAGGACTGTTTGGCATTGCGCAGGACGCGTCCGATGGACTGGCCGACACGACCGTAACCGCAGATCACCACATGCCCTTGAACCTCGGCGTTGATTGCGCTGATTTCCTCGAGTTGCACTTCTTGATTGGGCTTGCGATGCAAGTACGCCGCGATGCGCGGGGCTGCGCGCAGCAGCGACGGCGTCAACAGCATGGAGCAGAAGGTCGCGGCCAGCAGCAGGCCGCCAAGCTCGGGAGGCATCAGGTTGCCGGCTTGCATCTGCGTCATCAGCGCAAAACAGAATTCGCCACCCTGCGCCAATGCCAGGCCACTGCGCCATGCGGTTTCATTGTCACTGCCGCGCAGTTTGACCAGCACCGCAACCACGGCACCTTTGATCAGCAGCAAGCCCAGGGTCAGGCCGAGAATCAACAGGCCATGACTGGCGAACAAGCGCAGGTCGATGAGCATGCCGATACTGACGAAAAACACGCCGAGCAGGATGTCGCGAAAGGGCCGGATATCCGCTTCGATTTGATGCCGGTAGTGGCTCTCCCCGAGCAGCATCCCGGCGAGGAATGCGCCCAGGGCAGGGGACAGACCGAGCAGGTGAGTCAACCAGGCGGTCAACAGGACGATGGCCAGAGTGAGCAACACAAATAGCTCGGCGGAACGCGCCTTGGCGACTTCATGAAACAGATGGGGCAACAGCCAGCGACTGGTCAGTGACAGCCCGACGAACAACACCAGGGTCTTGCCCAGTGTCAGGGGCAGCGCCCAATACCAGGCCTGGTCGCTGGTGCCAGCGAACACGGGCACCAGCGTCAGCAGCAGAACGGCCACCACATCCTGGAACAGCAACACGCCAATGGCGTTCTGGCCGTGGCTGCTGAAGATCTCGCCGAGGCTGGTCAGCTCCTTGCTGACAATCGCGGTGGAAGACAGTGCCAGACCGCCACCGAGCAAAAACGCCGGGGTCGCCGGCATGCCCATAAGCATCAATGCTGCGCCCAACAGTGCTCCGGACGTCACCACCTGAAGGGTGCCGAGACCGAAGACAACGCGACGCAGCGCGATCATTTTCGACAGGGAAAACTCCAGCCCCAGTGAAAACAATAAAAACACCACGCCCATTTCCGCTATGAGCGGCAATGCGTCGCTGTCGCTGACCCAATCGAACGCTTTCGGCCCAATGATCAATCCCACGCAGAGATAACCCAACACCGGTGGCAATCGCAGGCGCTGGAACAGAGCAATAACTACCAGGGAGGAAACAAAAATGATGAGCAGGGTCGCAAACATACCAACTCCAGCGGGCGTTCCAGGTTTGATCGGCTGCGGGGGCGCAATGGCTTACCCCGATCGAATATTGCAGTCCCCGGATAGAGCGCAGTTGCTTCAAATCAATCGCAGTCCGGTGCGGTCAGCGGTGAGTCTAGTCGCTCCTGTTCCTTCGACCCGTGATCTCCCGGATTTTTCCGCATGCACCTTCGTCATCCATCCGGACACGCAAAATGGCCATTACGATCTCCTTTTGGCCAACCCCACGCTATGAACCGTCTAGTCTGTCAGCAAGAATCGGAGCGCAAGGCTGACTCAGTAGGGCCTTGCGAATCCATAACCAGAATTTTTGTCTTCCTTGCCCTTGGCTTTTTTAAGGCCGCTTGCCGTGTACAGAACATAAAAAACCAACGAGCTGACATTGGGGAATTGATCCATGGACACTATGAAACGCATTCTGGGCGCCACGGTGTGTGGGCTGACGCTGCTGGCCAGCGCCGTACACGCCGAACAGCGCGAGTTGAGGGTGTACAACTGGGCGGACTACATCCTGCCGTCCGTGCCCAAGGACTTCGCCGAGAAGACCGGCATCAAAGTGACTTGGGACACCTTCGACACCAATGAGTCCCTGGAAGCCAAGCTGCTGACCGGTAACTCCGGGTATGACCTGGTGGTGCCGTCCAACCAGTTCATCGAAACCCAGATCAAGGCCGGCGTGTTCCAGAAACTCGACAAGTCCAAATTGCCCAACTGGAGCCATCAGGATCCGGCGCTGCTCAAGTTGCTGGACAAGAATGACCCCGGCAACCTCTACGGCGTGCCTTACATGTACGGCACCGTGCTGATCGGCTTTAACCCGGCCAAGGTCAAGGCTGCGCTCGGCGAGAATGCGCCGGTGGACAGCTGGGACCTGGTGTTCAAGCCGGAGAACATGGAAAAGCTGAAATCCTGTGGCGTGGCGATGCTCGACTCGCCATCGGAAATCCTGCCGCTGGCCCTGCATTACCTGGGGCTGGATCCGAACAGTCAGAACCCGGATGACTACGAAAAAGCCAAGACCTTGATGTTGAAGATTCGGCCCTACGTGACCTACTTCAACTCCGCCAAGTACATGACCGACATCGCCAACGGCGATATCTGCGTGGCCATCGGTTACTCCGGCAGCTTCTATCAATTCGGCAATCGCGCCAAAGAGGCGGGTAACGGCGTAGTCGTTGATTGGCGCTTGCCGAAGGAGGGTGCGCCGATCTGGTTTGATACCTTCGCCATTCCGAAAAGCGCGAAAAACGTCGAAGAAGCCCATGAGTTTCTCAACACCTTGCTCGATCCGAAAGTCATCGCGCCGATCAGCGACTTCCTCGGTTATCCAAATGCCAACAAGGATTCGTTACCGCTGATCAACAAGGAAATCACCGGCAACCCCAACCTGACGCCAACCGCCGAAGCCTTGAAAACCCTTTACGTCGTGCAACCCCTGCCGCAAAAGCTGGAGCGAGTGCGCACGCGGGTGTGGACCAGCATCAAGTCCGATAAATAAACCTGTAGGAGCCGGCTTGCTGGCGATCGCATTTTGTCGGCGATACCTGTGTCGATGTCACTACCGCAATCGCCAGCAAGCCGGCTCCTACAATGGTTGTTCAGTGAACACAAAACTCACGAACGATGCACATCCCTGTAGGAGCTGCCGCAGGCTGCGATCTTTTGATCTTGATTTGCGGCGATCTCAAGTCCGCCGAAGATCAAAAGATCGCAGCCTGCGGCAGCTCCTACCGGGGGCGATGGTGCTTTGTCAGAACTGCGGCGTGAACTTAACGCTGTAGTTTCACGGACAACCTGTAGGAGCCGGCTTGCTGGCGATCGCGGTCGTGACAGCGACACAGGTATCGCCTGACAAAACGCGATCGCCAGCAAGCCGGCTCCTACAGTAAACGCGGTGTCAGAACTGCGGCGTGTACTTCACGCTGAACATCACGTTGCGTGGATCGCCGAAGTTGTTGTTGCCGCTGAGCTGGTTGTAGGCCGCCGTGTAGTAGTGCTTGTCGAACAGGTTGTTGGCGTTCACCGCCAGCCCGATCTCAGGCGTCAGCTGGTAGCCGACGCGGGCACTCCAGACGGTGTAGCCCGGCACGTCGTAGGTGTGTTCATAGCCCAAGGTATGGCTTTGGGTGGTGAAGCCCAGCCCGGTGCTGACACGGCTCCAGTCGCCGCTGAACTGGTAATCACCCCAGGCCCGCAGCATGTGCTTGGGCGTCCAGGTGCTGAAGACCTTGCCTTCGTTTTCCGGGTCGTCAAGGTACTTGGTGGTGTTGTAGGTGTAACCGGCAAACAGCTGCAAACCGGTGAGCACTTCGCCGCTGATTTCCGCGTCGACCCCCTGGCTACGCACTTTCCCCGCCGCTACCGAGCAGTACCAGCCGTCGCAGGCGAAGCCCGAAGACAGGTCGTTGAGCGCACGGTTTTCCTGGTCATAACGGAACACGGCCAGGGAAGTGTTGACGCGGCCATCCATTAGCTCGCCCTTGAGGCCGACTTCGTAGTTACTGCCGATCACCGGCTTGAGCATCGAGCCGCCGGCGTCGCGCACGGTCTGTGGTTCGAACACGTCGGTGTAGCTGGCATACACCGCCCATTCGCGGTTCAGGTCATAGATGATGCCGGCGTAAGGCGTGACTTCTCCGGTTTCGTTGGCGGTGCTTTCAGGGTTTTCCGTCACGACGTCGCTGAACGCGACCTGAGTCCATGACTTGTAGCTGTAGTCGTACCAGCTGACCCGCGAGCCCAGCACCAGGGTCAACGGATCGATAGGCTTGACCCGCCAGCTGCCGTACAACCCTTTTTGCCGAATGTCGTATTTGCTCGGTGTTGCACGACCGCCGGCGGTATTGAGCAAACCGTCGTAGCTGATTTCCGGGCGGTCGTGGTTAATGCCAAAAATCGTGTCGGTGCTGTTATTGAAGGTTCGGGCGAACTTGTCGTCGGAAGTGTACTTGGAGTAGTTACCGCCGATCATGACTTCGTGCTGCATGGACAAGGCGTCGAAGTGGCCGATGAGGTTCGTGTCCAGACCGAGCTTGGTCGCGTCGAAATCCGTCACGAAGTCCGCGTACTGCACGCCGCTGCCATCGGCCTCGAGGCCATCGCCGCTACTTTGCAACCGCTGGTTCTTCGCCTTGTTGTTTTCTGTCATGTGCACGGCACCGACCTTGAAGGCCCAATCGTCGTTGAAGCGGTGCTCCAGATCGGTGTAGACGGTGGTGACATCGATGTCCGAATGGTTCCAGCGAGCGCCGGTGTAGGTGGAGCGCGACACATCGACGGGGCTGCCGTCGGAATAACGCGGCAGGCCGCGGATCATCGGGCGCGACTCGGCGTCGGAGTAGCTGACCGCCATGCCCAGGGTGGTGTCCTCACGCAGATCGATGTCCAGCGCACCGTACAGCGAGTGGGTCTTGCTCCATTCATAGTCGATGAAGGAATCACTCTGATCCTCGTCGGCCACGAAACGGCCACGCACAGTGCCGGTCTGGTTCAACGGCCCGCCGGCATCCAGTTGCAAGCCGTAGTGATCCCAGGAGCCGGCCTTGGCAGTGACCGTCACGGTCGGTGCATTCTGGCCGCGCTTGCGCACCAGGTTGATGGCGCCGCCGGGGCTGCCGGTGCCTTGAAGCAAACCGGACGCACCGCGCAGCACTTCCATGCGATCAAAGAAGATCAGGTCCTGGGTGGCCCAGTTACCCAGCGCGTAGGTGTTGCGCGGGATTGGCACGCCGTCGTACTGCCAGTCATCGATCTGGAAGCCGCGCGAGGTCAGGATCAAGCCCTTGCCCACGCCCTGAACGCCGACCAGGCCAGTCGTTTTGTTCGCCGCGTCTTTGAGGTCGGTGAGATCCTGATCGTCCATTTGTTTGCGGGTCATCACAGTAACCGACTGCGGAATTTCCTTGAGGGTGTGCGTGCCCTTGCCGATAGTCACCGCTCGCGCCGCGTAGGATCCCGAGCCCTCGGTGGTAGCGTCGTTGCTGTTTTCGATGATGTTGGTCGCACCCAGTTGCAGCGTGGTGTCACTGGTCGCAGTCAGCTCGACGCTGAAGTTGCCCTGTTCGGTCACTCGCAACTGCAGGCCGCTGCCCGTTAGCGCCGTCTGCATGGCCTGTTCAGGCGACATCCGGCCGACGACGGCGGGTGCCTGCTTGCCCTGCACAAGGGCTGGCTCCAGCGAAATGATGTGTCCGCTCTGGCTGGCAATGGCGTTCAGCGTACTGGCGAGCGGGCCGGCGGGCAGGTTGAAGGGCTGGGTTTGCGCCTGCGCCAGGGTTGAACCTGCCAGGCTTGCCAGGGCAACGGCGACGGAAAGTGAGTGGGACCACGGGTTGAACACAGCATTCTCCTGAAGGTGTAAGTGTCAGGAGATAGGTGGGATGAGAAATGAAAACCGGACACAAATAAGAGTCATTTTCAAAAAAATATTTTTATAGAGGGGATTTTGCGCGGATCAACGTCAGCCACGGGCTGTAGTGATCCACCCGGATTGGCAGGGTTTCAGCCAGCGCGGCGAAGGTTCGGGCGGTGTCGTTCAGCGGGAATACACCCTGGACGCGCAGGTCGCGAACGTCGGGGGATACGCGGACAAAACCGCGACTGTTGGGACGCAGGGCATCGACGACTTTTTCCAGCGGCTCGTCCAGCACGTTCAGCCGCCCACTCAGCCAATCGGCGCGATAGCGTTGATCGCCGACCACCGGGTCGATCCGACGGGCGTAGAGCAGGGCAGACTCTCCCTCTTGCAAGTCACGCCGGGTGCCATCGAAGAGTTTGGCTTCGACGGAATGTTCCAGCACCACCACGCGACTGGCGTCTTGCTCTTGGGCGACCAGGAAACGCGTACCCAACGCACGTATTTCACCTTGGGCAGTGCGTACTCGCAGGGGACGCTTGGGATCGGGTGCCACCTGAATGACCAGTTCACCGTGACGGAGGATGACCAGTCGTTGCTGGTCGTCGAATTGCACGTCTACGGCACTGTCGGCATTGAGGCTCAAGCGGCTGCCATCGACCAGATTGAAGGTTTCCCGTTGACCCCGTCCGGTGTGCAGATCGGCGAGCAAGCTGTCGCCCAACGGACTGCGTGCTCCCAGCCATAAACCGCCACCCAGCAGACCAAGACCGGCGATCACCCGCAGCGCATCACGCCGCGACGTCTGTGGTTGCAATAGAAGTTGGCGGGCATGTTCGGTGTGACCGGGCAAACGTCGGTCGAGGGCACGAACCGTGTTGAAGGACCCGCCAATGCGCTCCTGCAATCTTGCCCAGGCTTGAGCGTGCGCAGGGTCCTGACTCAACCAGGTGTTGAAACGTTCTTGCAGTGCAGTAGTGGGCGAACCGGCGCGCAGGCGCACCATCCAGTCAATGGCCTGCTCGCTGACAGGGTCCAGGCGCGGCTTGCTCATGGCGCCGACTCGCTCAGGTAGCACTGCAGCAATGCTTGTTTCATGTAGCGGCTGACAGTGCGTTCCGACAGGCTCAGTTTTTTCGCGATCGCCACGTAACTCATGCCGTCCAGCTGGCTGTAGAGGAAGGTCGCTTTAACCACCATCGGCAGGCCATCCAGCGCCCGGTCGATGGCGACCAGGGCTTCGATCAGTTGCAGCTGTTCTTCCGGGGAAGGCGCCAGCATCTCGGGCAGGGTGGACAGGCGTTCCAGATAAGCCAGTTCCAGTTTGCGCCGGCGATGCCGGTCAAAGATAAGCCGTCGGGCGATGGTCGAGAGATAGGCACGAGGTTGTTCGATGCTGTCGGGATCGACGCGGGCTACCAGCATCTGGCAGAACGTATCGGCGGCTGTGTCCTCGGCGTCCGCGTGATTGCGCAGCCGTCGCTGAATATGCTGCAGCAGCCAACGGTGGTGATCGCTGAAAAAGTAGCTCAGCTTGCTGGTCGAAGGAGGTTGCACCGGTCGTCATTCCGAATGGTAGTGTGAATCGTTCTCAATACTACCTTTGTGGGACGAGTGACCGCAATCGATGGCTTCGACGAGCAGGGATATGTTTTACCGCTTCAACGTTTACTTATCGTTATTGGTCGTGCGAATGAGGTTATTGCGCAGCGCCACGATTGCCTGCTGCATTTGTACGAAGTCGTCGGGATCCAGGCCTGTTTGCGGGAAGCCGTCTTCCGAGAGGCCTTCGCGCAGTTTTCGACCTTCTTTGGTCAGGCTGATGCGTACCTGGCGTTCGTCTTCCGGATCACGCTGGCGCAGCAGGTAACCCATCGCTTCGAGTTTCTTGAGAATCGGGGTGAGGGTGTTGGATTCAAGGAACAGCTTTTCCCCGAGGCTGCCGACCGTCTGGTTGTCTTGTTCCCACAGCGCCACGAGGGTGATGTATTGCGTGTAGGTCAAACCCAGCCGTTCGAGCATTGGCTTGTAGGCTTTACCGAACGCCAGGTTGGTGGAATAGACCGCAAAACACAGGAAGTCGGAGAGCTTCAGGTCCAGGGCGGAGGTCTTGTCGGTGGTTTTCATGGGCGTTCTCTTTGATCAAGGACGGATGTCTTGCAAAGCTGGGACTATACGTCGTATGCGATGGTGTCGGAAGTGCTCCAATACCTCGTCCCACGAAGGCCGACGGCCGGTGCCGGGTATGACCCAGGCGAACCGGCCGCGCGGGGCGTTACGCGGTGATGACATTCAGGGCCACGTCAATGTTGCCGCGGGTGGCCTTGGAGTACGGGCAGATGGAATCGGCAATGTGGGCCAGTTCGGTCGCGACATCCTGTGCCAGGCCCGGGGCGCGCAGGGTCAGGCGTGCTTGAAGGAAGTAGGCTGCACCGGTCTGGCCGAGGTCCACTTCGATATCGACGGACAGGTCCGCCGGCAGCGCGATGTTGCGTTCGGCGGCCACAAGTCCTACCGCCGCGGTGTAGCAGGCCGACCAGGCGCCGGCAAACAGTTGCTCGGCTTTCGGGTGCGGCTGGGTGGCTGCGAAAACGTGCGCCGGTTGGGCACTGCCGGGCGAGGACAGGACGATGTCGAGGTTGCCGTTATGACCGCGCAACGTGTTGTCTGCGTTGCTGTGGGTGGTGTGGGTTTTGCCGGTGGCCAGTACTTTTTCGATTTTGCTCATGATGATTTCCTCGGATTTCTTTACTTTGTAAGTCGTATGCGAATGCATCGTATGCGATGTATGTGGCGGAAAAAATTACTCGGTAATAACGTTCAAGGCCACGTCGATGTTGCCGCGGGTGGCTTTGGAGTACGGGCACATCTGGTCAGCTGCATGGGCGATTGCGGTCGCGGTGTCGAGTGCGATACCCGGTAAGCGAAGGGTGATCCGCGATTGCAGGAAGTAGGCGTTCCCGGTCTGGCCCAAGTCGACTTCAATATCCACGGACACGTCTGCCGGCAGCTCCACCTTGAATTCTTTGGCGGCCAGGCCAACGGCGGCGATGTAGCAAGCCGACCAGGCACCGGCGAACAGTTGCTCGGCGGTCGGGTGCGCTTGGGTGCCGGTGAAAACGTGGGCCGGTTTAGTGTTGCCGGGCGACGAGAGCTCGATGTCTAGGTTGCCGTTATGGCCGCGCGATGTATTGCCAGCGGCGCTGAGGGTGGTGTGGGTTTTGCCGGTAACCAGGACTTTTTCGATCTTGCTCATGGGGTGAATCCTCGACGGTGCAGATTGGTTTGATTTAGTGTCGTATGCGTTTGTATCGCATCCGATGGAAATGATCTTCGCGCAGAACCCCATCCACGTCAATAGGTCTTTTCATGCCTTGGCGACGAACGGCCAGAATCACTGGCGAATGAAAAAAGCCCGCTAAAGGCGAATGCTTCAGCGGGCTGTGTTCTTGGTTTGGAGTCGTATGTTCGGGGCTTTTATCAGCCGCGTTTCGAAACTTCGGTGACGGGGCGCGCGACACGGGGTGTGTCGGTGGCCTTGCGATAGGTCAACAACACGATGCCGGTGACGACAATCACGCCGCCCAGCACCTGACCTGCGCTGAGCATCTGGTCCAGCACCACCCAACCCATCAACAACGTGGCGAGGGGTTCGATGTTCATCACCGGGGCATTCCTCGCCATGTTCAGGCGTGGCACGGACATGAACAACACAATAAAACCTGTGCCGTAGAGCACCACCAATGTGGCAAGCGCTAACCAGCCGGTGCTGCTGGCCGGCAGGTTCAAGCCACCCGGGAGGGCTCCGGTCATGCCCGCGAGGTTAACGCTGCTGAAGACGATGAAAATGGTCAGTAGGCTGCGCACTGACCCGCGTACCTGAGGCAATTTGTGATCGGTGATCCATAGCGCGCAGGCAAATACGCTGGCAGCGCCGAAGGCGAGCGCCACACCGAGCAGCCATTCCGGCCCCGCGCTGGCGTTGGATGAAAGGCGCCCCGGTACATCCAGCACAAACACCAGCCCCAGCAAAATCAAACCCATCAGCGCAGCGGTGCGGGCGCTCGGTCGCGGCCCACCCAGCGCCCAGGTGAGCAATGCCAGCAAGATGGGGAACACGTTGGCCACCAGCAGCGCGAGCGCCACCGGCACCCGCGCGACCGCCGAGTACAAACACAGGCTCTGGGCGGTGATCAGCAACCCCAGCAGCAACTGCCAGCGCCAGGCGCCAGGTGGCAAGCGCAGGCTCTGACGTTGCCACAGCACCAAGGCGGCCAATACCAGCAAGGTTCCGCCCGAGCGCATCAGGATCGCCAGTAACACCCCGGCACCATCATCGAATGCGACGCGAGCGGCCACATGGTTGCCGGCGAAAGCACAGCCCATGCAAAGCAGAATCAATACGGCGAGGTGGCGAGGAAAGGGCGCAGGCGCTTCATCCATGGAGGTCATGCGGGTCATGGCAGGTTCTCGAATCAAATGCACCACCGCGAAAGTGGGCGAGTGTTTTTACTGTGTTGTCGTACAACTCGAAGCGTTTTGTACCTCGTTTGATTTGAATGGACAAGGGTAAAAGGCTGTATCGAAGGTTTTGCAGGACTTGCGTGGCTAATGTCGATTGACTGATTGAAACGAGGTGATCGTATGACTCTAGGTTTGGCGCCCGCCCAAGCGCAGCAACTCTTGCTGTACAAAATCCGCAAACAATTTGATCCGGATCGGCGTTAACGCGCCAAACGCATGCAGCGAATGAATCGCCATCGACGGCAAGCGTTGCTCGCACAGCACCTGCTGCAGCGCACCTGAATCCAGATCTTGCTGCACGGTGCATTTCATCAGGTAGGCGATCCCCATGTCGCCTAACGCGGCGGCGCGCAAGCCGAAGCCCGAGTCCAGGCCGATTCGTCCACGTGGGACCAGGGTTTCACCGTTTTCAAAGACGATGGGCAGTGTTCGCCCGTTCAGTTGATAGCGGGCGAAGGACAGGGCGCGCAGGTCTTCGATGGAGGTCGGTGTTGTCCATTCGCGCAGGAACGCCGGGGAGGCAACCAGTGCCATGTCGAGGTGGGCGAGGGTGCGGCTTTTCAAGTCACTGTCGACAAGGGTGCCGACGCGGAAAATCACATCGTAGCCTTCGCGAATCACATCTACGTGATGATCCAGTAAGGTCAGGTCCAGCTCCACGTCGGGGTGTTCGGCGAGGAATACCGAATTGATCCGCGGCATCAGCAACCGCCCCAGTTCGCTGGGCATGCTCACCCGTAAGTGACCACTCGCGCCGCCGGTATGGCGCAACGCGTCGGCAGAATCATCGATGGCTTGCAGCAGCGGTGCGACACGCTCGAAAAACGCCTGGCCTTCGGGCGTCAGACTGAGCATGCGCGTGGAGCGGCGAAACAACTTGGCGTTGAGTTCTGTTTCCAGCCGAGCAATGCCTTTTGATATCGCCGATGGCGTGGTGCCGGCGTTGCGCGCGGCGGCGCTGAACGAGCCGGCTTCGACCGCACGGACAAAGGCAATCAGGCTGGCCGACTGGTTCAACAGGCTGGGCATCTTGTGACTCCAGGGCACAACAGATGTGCCCTTTGCGGGACTGGTTGGCAGGTGGGCGAGCGCCATAATACTGCGCTACTTCAACTAGCGGAGTCAGCAAATGCAACGTCTTCAAGGAAAGGTCGCGGTCATCACCGGCGGCAACAGCGGGATTGGTTTGGCCTCGGCCTGTCTGTTCGCCAAAGAGGGCGCGCAAGTGATTGTCACGGCGCGTCGGCAAGACGTGCTGGACGATGCCGTCCGCCAGATCGGCCATGGTGCGATTGGCATCAAGGGCGATGTCGCAAGCCTTGAGCATCATGCCGACGTGGCCGGACAAGTCCGGGAGCAATTCGGTGCGCTGGATATCTACATGGCCAACGCCGGGGTGATCACCCTGACACCTTCGCATCAGGTCACGCCCGAAGCATTCGACGCGCAGTTCAACATCAACACGCGCGGTGTCTTCTTCGGTGTGCAGTCGGTCATGCCCTTGATGCGCGACGGCGGCAGCATCATTTTGACCAGTTCCCTGGCCGCCTCAAAAGTGCTCGACGGTCACGCGGTATATGCAGGTTCCAAGGCTGCCATCGCGGCATTCGCCCGTAATTGGGCACTGGAACTGCGCTCACGGCGGGTTCGCGTCAACGTGCTGAGCCCTGGCCCGGTGAACACTTCCATCATTGGCAAACTGGGCGTCTCGGAAGACGACCGCCCAGGGTTCATGCAGATGATGGCGGACATGATCCCCGCCGGCCGTTTGGGCGAGTCTGAAGAACTGGCGCAAGCGGCGTTGTACCTGGCGTCCAGCGACAGTTCGTTCGTCAACGGCATTGAATTGCACGTGGATGGCGGGATGTCGCTGGTCTGATGTCGACGCTACAGCTTGCAGGCGGCATCCGTAAGCAACACCCGACCGAACTGCGCGTTGGCGTCCAGTGGCGTGATGGCCAGCAGTTGGTCCAGACGGATCTCCTGCTGCCCGTCCGCAGTCACGACGACGAGGAATTCTTCCTTGTTGCTGGAGGTTCGCGTGGTCAGCGCTTTGGCCTTCAGTTGTGCGCCATCCTTCAACTCGATAACCAGTCGATATCGGCGCATGCAGAAGATCTCCAGATAGTCATGCAGGTCGCAGTTCATGGGTTGGTATTTGTCCATGTCGTTACTCCTGACAACGATGCGGGTTGAATGAGCATAGACAGATTGGAAATCAACTGTCTGTACGGGCCTCATCGCGGGCAAGCCACGCTCCTACAGGATTTGGACTGGGCCATTTTTTGTGTCCGGCATAAACCTTGTAGGAGCGTGGCTTGCCCGCGATGGCGCCGGTACAAACACCGCAGATATCCCTGAAAAAAATCACCCGATAAGAAAAACCGATACCCGCTTAAGGATTTCCCAGAGGCGGGGCGGGCACGTGCGGCTTTAGAGTCACGCCCAGCGTTCGATGGGTGGATGGCTGCCTGGCCAGCCGCCATTGCCGAGCCCGTCGCAATTTCTAAAAAAATAAGAAGGTGAAAAGCATGAGTCACGAAACGGTCGATATCAAAGCGTGGATCGACAACCGACCGGTTGCCAGATACCAGTGGCTCATCATGAGCCTGTGTTTCTTCGTTGTGTTGTTCGATGGCTTTGATGTCGCGGTCATGGGTTTTATCGCGCCTTCGCTGATTCAGGAGTGGGGGCTTTCCAAAGCGGCTTTTGGCCCGGTCATGAGCGCCGGCATGGTTGGCCTGGCCATTGGTGCCTTGACCGCTGGCCCTTACGCCGACCGTCTGGGCCGCAAGAAAGTGTTGTTGATTGCTGTGACAGGATTCAGCGTGCTGAGCCTGGCCTGTGCCTTTGCTCGCAACCCTTACGAACTGGCAATCCTGCGGTTGTTGACCGGCGTGGCCCTGGGCGCCGCAATGCCCAACACCACCACGCTGCTCTCCGAATACCTGCCGGCGCGCAATCGTTCGCTGTTCATTACCATCATGTTCACCGGTTTCAATATGGGGTCGGGGATGGGCGGTTTTCTCGCGGCCTGGTTGATCCCGCAACACGGCTGGCAATCGGTGCTGCTCGCGGGTGGCATCCTCCCGATGGTGTTGCTGCCGTTCCTTTGGCTGCTGTTGCCCGAGTCCCCGCGCTTCCTGGCGGCACGTAATGCATCGGCCAGTGAAATCGCCAAGGTGTTGAACAAGTTGGGCGGGCAGTTTTCGGCGAGCACGAAATTCACCCTGAGCGAGCCTCAGGTCCAGCACAAGGCACCGGTACGCAAGCTGTTCACCGAGGGTTTTCGGTTCGGCACGCTGGCGCTGTGGATGACCTACTTCATGGGCCTGCTGGTGATCTACCTGACCATGGGCTGGATGCCTACCTTGTTGCGTGAGGGTGGCCTGTCCATCGAGCGCGCAGCGACCATCACCGGTCTGTTCCAGATCGGTGGCACGGTTGGCGCGATCGTGGTCGGTTGGGCCATGGACCGCCGTAACCCGAACACCGTGATTGCCACCTCCTATGCCTTGGGTGGTGCATTCATCCTGCTGTTGGGGGCTTTCAGCCTGGAGTCGAGTCTGTTGGCGTTCGGCGTCGTCGCGGCAGGCTTCTGCATGAGCGGTGCGCAGACCGGCCTCAACGCTTTCGCGCCCGGTTACTACCCAACCGATTTCCGCGCCACGGGCGTCAGCTGGATGCTCGGTATCGGGCGTTTCGGGGCTATCTTTGGTTCTCTCATCGGTGGTGCGGTGCTCAGCCTTGGCCTGGGTCTGCCGCTGTTGTTCGCCCTGTTGAGCGTGCCGGCCTTCATCGCCGCGCTGGCGATCCTGGCTAACGGTCATGCACGGCGTCGGGTCAGTCAGACGTTGCTGGCGCAATAATTTTTTCGAACACAGGAACTTGTTATGGCACGCATCATTGGTGGCCTCGCTGTATCCCACACACCCACCATCGGCTTCGCGGTCGATCACGATAAACAGAATGAGGCTGCCTGGGCGCCGATCTTCGAAGGCTTCGAACCGATCAAGGTGTGGTTGAAGGAGCAACAACCGGACGTGTTGTTCTACATCTTCAACGACCATGTGACCTCGTTCTTCTTCGACCACTACGGCGCGTTCTCCCTCGGTGTGGACGAGCGTTACGAGGTCGCTGACGAAGGTGGCAACCCTCGTTCGTTGCCCGCCGTCGGTGGACATGCGGCGCTGTCGCGGCACATTGGCCAGAGCCTGGTGGCTGACGAGTTCGACATGAGTTTCTTCCGCGACAAGCCGCTGGATCATGGCTTCTTCTCGCCGATGTCGGCGCTGTTGCCCTGCGATCCGCAATGGCCGGTGGAAATCGTGCCGTTGCAGGTCGGCGTGTTGCAGTTCCCGATTCCCAGCGCGTTGCGTTGCTACAAACTGGGTCAGGCCCTGCGCCGCGCCATCGAAAGTTATCCCGAAGACCTGAAGGTGGCCATCGTTGCCACCGGTGGCGTGTCTCACCAGGTGCACGGCGAGCGCTGCGGTTTCAACAACCCGGAGTGGGACGCGCAGTTCATCGATCTGCTGGTCAACGACCCGATTCGCCTGACCGAGATGACCCACGCCGAGTACGCCACGCTCGGCGGCATGGAAGGCTCTGAAGTCATCACCTGGCTGATCATGCGCGGCGCGTTGTCGGCCACGGTGAAGAACCTGCATCAGGATTACTACCTGCCATCCATGACCGGAATTGCCACCCTGTTGCTGGAGAATCAGGACCGTCCCTTACCCGCTGAAGTGACCGAGCGCCACTTGCAGCACATGCAGCACCAGTTGGCCGGTATCGAAAAACTCGAAGGCACGTACCCGTTCACCCTGGAGCGCAGCGCCAAGAGTTATCGGCTGAACAAGTTCCTGCATCGCATGATCGAGCCGCAATGGCGCCAGCGTTTTCTCGAGGCACCGGAAGCGCTGTTCGAGGAGGGCGGGTTGAGCGAGGAGGAACGTGAGTTGCTGCGCCAGCGCGACTGGCGCGGGTTGATTCAGTATGGGGCGATTTTCTTCGTGCTGGAGAAGCTCGCGGCGGTGCTCGGGATTCCCAATCTGCAGGTTTACGCGGCGATGCGTGGCCAGAGCCTGGACGAGTTCATGAAAACCCGTAATCAGCAGGTGCTGTATTCGGTGGCGGGTAAAGCGCCACGCTGATCATCGGGCGATAACGCGTACCAGTAACCGGCGACTCTTCCCGAGTCGCCATCACCCATTTTGTTTGACCTCACTGTGCCGGCACTGAACGGGCGCAGGGCATTTCTTTACCCAAAAATCGGAAAACAATAACAATGAAGAACACCGTTAATCAGCGGTTCGTCTGCACGTTGGCCGTCGTCTCGGCGCTTCCCCTGGGGGCCTCGGCGGCCGGTTTTGTCGACGACGCCAGCGCTAACCTTAACCTGCGTAACTTCTACATCAATCGCAATTTCACCAACCCGGCTTACCCGCAAAGCAAGGCAGAGGAGTGGACCCAGAGTTTCATTCTCGACGCCAAATCCGGGTTCACCCAAGGCGTGGTCGGGTTCGGTGTCGATGTGTTGGGGCTCTATTCGGTCAAGCTCGATGGTGGCCAGGGTACTGGCGGCACGCAGCTGTTGCCGCTCGATAGCGATGGTCGTCCAGCCGATGACTTTGGCCGTCTGGCAGTCGCCGGAAAAATGAAAGTGAGTAAAACCGAGTTGAAGGTCGGTGAGTGGATGCCGGTGCTGCCAATCCTGCGTTCCGACGACGGCCGCTCGCTGCCCCAGACCTTTCGCGGTGGGCAGGTCACCTCGCAGGATATCGATGGCTTGACCCTGTACGGCGGCCAGTTCCGCCAGAACAGCCCGCGTAACGATTCGAGCATGGAAGACATGTTCATGCAGGGCAAAACTGCGTTCACCTCCGATCGCTTCAATTTCGTCGGCGGTGAATACAGCTTCAACGACAAACGCACGATGATCGGTGTGTGGAATGCCGAGCTGAAGGACATCTATCAGCAGCAGTACCTGCAAATCGTTCACAGCCAACCGCTGGGTGCCTGGACCCTGGGCGCAAACCTCGGTTACTTCTGGGGCCGCGAGGACGGCAGCGCCCGTGCTGGCGACCTGGATAACCGAACCGTTTCGGCATTGCTCTCGGCCAAATATGGTGGCAACACCTTCTACGTTGGCCTGCAAAAACTTACGGGTGACGATGCCTGGATGCGAGTCAACGGCACCAGCGGCGGCACCCTGGCCAACGACAGTTACAACAACAGCTACGACAACGCCCGGGAAAAATCCTGGCAGGTGCGCCACGACTACAACTTCGTCGCCCTCGGCATCCCCGGCCTGACGCTGATGAACCGCTACATCAGTGGCGACAACGTACACACCAGTGCAACCAGCGACGGCAAGGAATGGGGCCGCGAATCGGAACTGGCCTACACCGTGCAGAGCGGCAGCTTCAAAAGCCTCAACCTGCGCTGGCGCAACTCCAGCATCCGCCGGGACTACAGCAGCAACGAGTTCGACGAAAACCGCTTGATCATCAGCTATCCATTCAGCCTGCTTTAACACCGTCGACACAAAAACCTGTGGGAGCTGGCTTGCCAGCGATGGCGGTGTGTCAGTCACCCGTGATGTTGGATGTACCGGCCTCATCGCCGGCAAGCCAGCTCCCACAGGTATCGGCCGCGCGCACAAACGCGATGTACGCCAAAAATCCCCTGTAGGAGCTTGCCAGCGATGGCGGTGTGTCAGTCACCCGTGATGTTGGATGTACCGGCCTCATCGCCGGCAAGCCAGCTCCCACAGGTATCGGCCGCGCACACAAAAGCTGCGTTCGGCCACAATTCCCCTGTAGGAGCTGGCTTGCCAGCGATGGCGGTGTATCAGTCACCCGTGATGTTGGATGTGCCGGCCTCATCGCCGGCAAGCCAGCTCCCACAGGTATCGGCCGCGCACACGAACGCGATGTACGCCAAAAATCCCCTGTAGGAGCTGGCTTGCCAGCGATGGCGGTGTGTCAGTCACCCGTGATGTTGGATGTACCGGCCTCATCGCCGGCAAGCCAGCTCCCACAGGTATCGGCCGCGCACACGAACGCGATGTACGCCAAAAATCCCCTGTAGGAACTGGCTTGCCAGCGATGGCGGTGTGTCAGTCACCCGTGATGCTGGATGTACCGGCCTCATCGCCGGCAAGCCAGCTCCCACAGGTATCGGCAACGCACACGAACGCGATGTACGCCAAAAATCCCCTGTAGGAGCTGGCTTGCCAGCGATGGCGTTGTATCAGTCACCCGTGATGTTGGATGTGCCGGCCTCATCGCCGGCAAGCCAGCTCCCACAGGTATCGGCCGCGCACACAAACGCGATGTACGCCAAAAATCCCCTGTAGGAGCTGGCTTGCCAGCGATGGCGGCGTGTCAGTCGCCCGTGATGTTGGATGTACCGGCCTCATCGCCGGCAAGCCAGCTCCCACAGGTATCGGCCGCGCACACAAACGCGATGTATGCCAAAAATCCCCTGTAGGAGCTGGCTTGCCAGCGATGGCGGTGTATCAGTCACCCGTGATGTTGGATGTACCAGCCTCATCGCCGGCAAGCCAGCTCCCCAGGTATCGGCCGCGCACACAAACGCGATGTACGCCAAAAATCCCCTGTAGGAGCGGGCTTGCCAGCGATGGCGGTGTGTCAGTCACCCGTGATGTTGGATGTACCGGCCTCATCGCCGGCAAGCCAGCTCCCACAGGTATCGGCAGCGCACACAAACGCGATGTACGCCAAAAATCCCCTGTAGGAGCTGGCTTGCCAGCGATGGCGTTGTATCAGTCACCCGTGATGTTGGATGTGCCGGCCTCATCGCCGGCAAGCCAGCTCCCACAGGTATCGGCCGCGCACACAAACGCGATGTACGCCAAAAATCCCCTGTGGGAGCTGGCTTGCCAGCGATGGCGGTCTACCGGTCACCGGGAAAGTGACTGACTGTCCCGAACCAACGCCTGCTCACGAATCACCCGTCGAATCATCTCCATCAAGGCTTGGGCCACAGGCGAATGCAGGCAGCCGTTGCGATAAGTCAAACCGATGGCCCGGGTGGTCTGTTTCAGCTCCAGCGGCAGGATGCACAACTCACCGGAGGCAATTTCCTGTTCCAGTTGATGCGCAGAGACCGCCGCGAGCATGTCCGAACGCAACAACAACCCACGAATGATCGCCATGTCGGCGCTTTCCACTACCGGCCGGGGCGGCGCAATGCCAAACCGGGTGAAGCACTCATCGAGCATTTTCCGGGCCGGCGATCCGGCGCGGGGCAGCACCCACTGGGCGGAGCTGAGTTCGTCGTGCAAAGCCGTTTTCGAATACAACGGATGATTACGCCGCGCCAATACCACCATGTCTTCCGTAAGCAACGCCTCACCGGTCAAATCGCTGGCGTAGGCCTCCGAACGCAAGGCTCCGAAAATGAAATCGACATCGCCGGCGCGCAGTTCCGTCGCCAGCAAATCGAAGGGGCTTTCATTGGTGATCACCTGGATTTCCGGGTACTCGGCCACCATGCGCACGATGGCCTCCGGCAGTATCCGGGTGCGACCAAGGGGCAGGGCGCCGACATGCACCACCCCTTGCAGGGCGCCGCGCAGGGCGGTGATGTCGGTCTCGATATGGCGCAACTCGTTCAGCGCCCGACGGATCGGAAACAGGATTTCATGGCTGGCGCGGGTCGGCTGCAAGCCACGAGGTGTGCGCTCGAAGAGCGTCTGCCCGCAGCCATTTTCCATGACCTTGATGGTCGAACTGATCGCTGGCTGACTCAGGCCGAGCAGGCTGGCGACGGTCTGCATGTGGTGGGTTTCACAGAGTTTGACGAACACTTGCAGGCGTCGGGCCTGGAACAGGTAAAGCGGTTCGACCGCACGTTTATCCCCGCTACTCAACAGCCGTGGAACGCTTTCCAGCTCGGCGAGCACGCGGCGTGCACGGGGCAGCAGACGTTCGCCGTAATCGGTCAAACGCATGCCGTTAGCGTGGCGTTCGAACAGCACCACGTCGAGCCGGGCTTCCAGCTCGGAAATCGACCGAGTCACCACCGACTGTGCCCGATACAGGGCCACGGAAGCCTTGGAAACGCTGCCGTGATCGGCCACGCGGACAAAGGCGCGAACGTGCATCAGGCTGGGCAGTTCACTGGTTTCCATGGGGCGGCGGCTCTTCAGATCGGTGTTTGACTCGGACTATGCCGCCGCCCTGATCGAGTGGCAATAAAAAAAACGCATACCTGCAACACCGCAACGCATTACTCCGCAAGTGGGTGCGGTGCGATGCTCTTTCGAAACGCAGGAGGAGTATCCGCAATGATCGATTCACCGAAAAACGCACCGAAAAACGCGCTGGTCGTCAGCGCCCACTCTGCCGATTTCGTCTGGCGTGCGGGCGGTGCTATCGCACTGCATGCGCAACAGGGCTACAACGTGCACATCGTCTGCCTGTCCTTTGGCGAGCGCGGCGAGTCCGCCAAGCTGTGGCGCAAGGGCGAGATGAGCGAAGAGAAAGTCAAAAGCGCGCGCCGCGAAGAAGCCCAAGCGGCCGCCGACATCCTCGGTGCCAGCGTCGAGTTCTTCGACATCGGCGACTACCCGATGCGCGCGGACAACGAAACCCTGTTCCGCCTCGCCGATGTCTTTCGCCGGGTGCAACCGGAATTCGTCCTAAGCCACTCGCTGAAAGACCCGTACAACTACGATCACCCGTTGGCCATGAACTTGACCCAAGAGGCACGCATCATCGCCCAGGCCGAAGGCTACAAACCGGGCGAGAAAATTGTCGGTGCGCCGCCGGTCTACAGCTTCGAACCGCACCAGCCTGAGCAATGCGAATGGCGCCCTGACGTGCTGCTGGACATCACTTCGGTCTGGGACAAGAAATACGCGGCCATCCAGTGCATGGCCGGCCAGGAACATCTCTGGGAGTACTACACCCGCGTGGCCCTGCAACGTGGCGTGCAAGCCAAGCGCAATGTCGGGATCACCTCTAGCCGCGACATCATTTACGGCGAAGGCTATCAAAGCATCTTCCCGCGCGTGACGGAGAACCTGGGATGAGCGAGTTGATCGGAAAAACCGGCATCGTCGTACGCAACATCGCCCGGGCCGAACAGGCGCTGGTCGAAGAGCTGCAACGCTACGGCGTCGCGACGATTCACGAAGCGCAGGGCCGCAAAGGTCTGCTGTCGTCTTCGATCCGACCCATCCAGCGGGGCACCGTGATCAGTGGTTCGGCGGTGACGGTGCTGGTCGCGCCGGGTGATAACTGGATGTTCCATGTGGCCGTGGAGCAATGCCGTCCCGGCGATATTCTGGTGGTTGCACCGAGTTCGCCGTGCACTGATGGCTATTTCGGCGACCTGTTGGCGACGTCGCTCAAGGCCCACGGCGTGCGCGCATTGGTGATCGACGCCGGCGTGCGCGACACCCATACACTGCGCGAGATGGGCTTCCCGGTCTGGTCCCGCGCCATCAGCGCCCAGGGTACGATCAAGGAGACCCTCGGCTCGGTCAACCTGCCGCTGGTGTGTGGCGGTCAGTTGGTCAACCCCGGCGATGTGGTGGTAGCGGATGACGATGGCGTGGTCATCGTGCGTCGCGCTGACGTTGAACATGTGGTCGAGGCCAGCCGCGCCCGCGCCGATCTGGAAGAACAGAAGGCCCTGCGCCTGGCCAAGGGTGAGTTGGGCCTCGACATCTACAACATGCGCGGACGCCTGGCGGAGAAGGGTTTGCGGTACGTCGACAGCCTCGACGAACTCGGAGACTGAGCATGGGCCAGACACGAATTCCTTGCCTGCTGATGCGCGGCGGGACGTCGAAAGGGGCTTACTTCCTGGCCAGTGATTTGCCCGAGCAGCAGGCGCTTCGCGACCGTGTGTTGCTGGCGGTCATGGGCTCGCCGGATGCGCGGCAGATCGATGGCATCGGCGGCGGTGATTCGCTGACCAGCAAAGTGGCGATCATCAAGCCCTCGGCCCGCGCCGACGCCGATGTCGATTATCTGTTTGCCCAAGTGCTGGTCGACGCGCCGCGTGTCGATTACGGCCAGAACTGCGGCAACATCCTTGCCGGTGTCGGACCGTTCGCCATTGAGCGCGGGCTGGTGGCGGTGCAGGGTGATGTAACGCCGGTGCGGATCTTCATGGAAAACACCGGGCAGATCGCGATTGCGCATGTGCTCACACCGAGTGGAGCTGTCAGCTACGCGGGTGAAGCGCGGATCGACGGGGTGCCGGGTTACGCCGCGCCGTTGATCGTCGAGTTCGAGGATGTCGCTGGCTCCAGTTGCGGGGCGTTGCTGCCGACCGGCAATGCCGTCGATGTGTTCGAGGGTGTTGAAGTGACCTGCGTCGATAACGGCATGCCGGTCGTGCTGATCCGCGCCGGAGACCTCGGTCTCAGCGGCTATGAAAGCCCGGAACAGCTGGATGCGAATGCGCCATTAAAGGCGCGGATCGAGAAGATCCGACTACAGGCCGGCCTGCGCATGCACCTGGGCGATGTCAGCCAGCGCAACGTGCCGAAAATATGCCTCGTTGCGCCGGCGCAAGCGGGCGGAGCGCTCAGCACCCGCACCTTCATTCCCCATCGTTGCCACACCAGCATCGGCGTGTTCGGCGCGGTCAGCGTAGCCGTTGCGTGCCTGATCGAGGGCAGTGTGCCGGCAGGCCTGGCGCGTATCCCCGCGGGTGATGTGAAGCAGCTTTCAGTCGAGCACCCGACCGGCGAATTCACCGTCGAACTGCGTCTGCAGGACGGCGAATTGGTGGGTTGCGGGCTGATGCGCACCGCCCGATTGCTGTTTGATGGAAACGTGTGTGTGCCGGATACGCTCTACTGAGGGGTGAGATAGACTCATCACGGGGCTTTTCACGGCAGGAGTGACACGCGTGGCAGGACTGCAATGGACTCGCTGATCACCGCCGCAGCGCACGCGCTGGCGGCGGGCGATCCGCTCGGCGCGCTGGACCGCATCGCATTGCGCGACGATGCGCCTGCGTTGGCGCTGCGCGGGATCGCCATGGCGCAACTGGGTGATCTGGCGCGGGCCAAGGCGCTGGTGCGCAGGGCGGCGCGGGCCTTTGGTCCGAGAGAGGTCGTGGCACGAGCGCGCTGCATCGTCGCCGAAGCCGAAATCGCCCTGGCCTCGCGGGATCTCGGCTGGCCGGTGAAGGCGCTTGAAGCGGCGCGTGTCACGCTGGAGGCCCATGGCGACCTGGTCAACGCTGCCCACGCGCGATATCTGGACATCCGTCGTTTGTTGCTGATCGGGCGGCTTGATGAGGCCCAAAAAAATCTCGATGAGCTGGATCAGGCAACATTACCGCCATCCTTGCGGGCGACCCATGAACTGGTGGTGGCAGGGATCGCGATGCGACATCTACATTCCCACGCCGCGCGGGCCGCACTCGCCAGGGCTGAACTCGCCGCGCAACTCGCCGGTATTCCTGCGCTGACCGCAGAAGTCGAAAATGCGGCGTCGATACTGAACAGCCCCGCCGCACACCAGATCGTTGGTGGCGAAGAACGACCTCTGTTGCTCGACGAAGTGGAATCGCTGCTCGCCTCGACATCGCTGGTGGTGGACGCTTGTCGCTATGTGGTACGTGGCGCGGGCATGTCGGTTTCCCTGTCCAAACGACCCATCCTCTTCACCCTCGTGCGTACGCTGGCCGAAGCCTGGCCGGACGATGTGCCCAGGGCAACACTCATCGCCCGGGCCTTTCGGCTGAAACTCAGTGATGAATCCCATCGCGCCCGTTTGCGGGTTGAAATCGGGCGATTGCGCGCCACGTTGAAGCCTTTGGCGACGGTGACCGCGACCCGGCGCGGATTTGCCCTGGTCGCGCAGGTTTCACCGGACGTGGTGCTGCTGACGCCACCGGTCGAAGAAAAATATGCAGCGGTGTTCGCCTTGCTCGGTGACGGTGAATCCTGGTCCAGTTCAGCCCTGGCGATAGCCCTCGATACCAGCCAGCGCACCGTGCAGCGTGCGCTCGACACACTGGCGGCGGCAGGCAAAGTGCAGTGCTTTGGTCAGGGCCGCGCGCGGCGCTGGATGACCCCACCGGTACCCGGTTTCGCGACGACCTTGTTACTCCCGGTGCCGCTGCCCGGTGGCTAGGATGAACGCCACCAACCCCTTTCGAGGAACACCAAGATGAAACAGTCAGCCGCCGAAATCGTCCGTGAGTATGGCCCTTTTGAAGGTGTCGACACTGTGCACGGCCTGACCTGGGACGGTCAGCAGGTGTGGTTCGCCAGTGGCGAAAAACTCAACGCCCTCGATCCCGAAAGCGGAAAGACATCGCGCTCGATCGACGTCGCCGCCCATGCCGGCACCGCCTTCGACGGGACGCATCTGTTCCAGATTGCCGAGGACCGCATCCAGAAAATCGACCCTCGCACCGGTCAGGTTCTCTCCACGATCCCGGCCCCCGGTGGCGGCAACGACTCAGGGCTGACATGGGCCGAGGGCACGTTGTGGGTGGGGCAGTATCGCGAGCGCAAAATCCATCAGATCGATCCCGAGAGCGGAGCCATCCTGCGCACCATCGAATCCAACCGCTTTGTCACCGGCGTGACTTGGGTTGAAGGCGCGTTGTGGCATGGCGTTTGGGAAGGCGAAGAAAGCGAATTGCGCCGCATCGACTCGAAGAACGGCGAGGTGCTGGAAAGCCTCAAGCTGCCAACCGGGATCGGCGTGTCCGGGCTTGAATACGATGGCGGCGAGCGGTTTTTCTGCGGCGGTGGTTCGAGCGGGAAGGTGAGGGTGGTGCGACGGCCCTCTTGATTCCATGCGCCTAAGAAATACGGGCTTGATGAACCAGTGAATGATCATCAAGCCCGTCCAGACTCCTTGGCGCGAATCAGCGCGCCTTCGTCATTGATGTTCGGCTGTTTCAGCGCCAATCGGGCCAGGTAACCCGAGTAAATAATCGCCGCGATATTGCCAATCGCTCGTAACGTCGTCTTGAAAATGTACGCCGATGTACAGCGCATGTACGCCATGGATCGGGCGGTGTACAGTTGAGCGAATTTACCGAGATAGGCGGACCCGAAGATGTCGCAGACAGGAAGGGCGAAAACCAAGGCGCAGGATGCAGGATGGCGAGGCTCGGTCGATGTCTGGCTGGACGCCGCCTACGATGCCTTGAAGGAATCCGGTGTCGATGCGGTGCGGGTGATGCCGCTGGCCAAGCGTCTGAACTTGTCCCGCACCAGTTTCTATTGGTTCTATGAAGACCGCGAGCAATTGCTCGCGGCACTGCTGGCCCGCTGGAAGGACAAGAACAGCGGCGGCCTGGTGGGTCAGTGCGAGAGCTATGCAGAAAGCATTTCCGAGGCGATTCTCAATGTTTTCGAATGCTGGCTGAACCCGGAACTGTTCGACTCGCAATTCGAATTTGCCGTGCGCAGCTGGGCACTGCAATCGGCTGAGGTGGCCGCTGAAATCGCGCTGGCCGATGAGGCGCGAATCAATGCCCTGGCCGCCATGTTCCGCCGGTTTGGCTACGAAGCCGAGGCCGCCGATGCGCGGGCCAGGACGATCTACCTCACGCAAATCGGCTACATCTCGATGAAAACCACCGAGGACGTTGTGGTGCGTTTCCGGCGCATCCCGCAATACGTGACCGTGTTCACCGGCAAGGCACCGAAGCGGCGAGAACTGGATCGCTTCTTTGGCAAGTTTGGCTATGCGGAAAAAGAACCCGGGGTTTTCGGTCCGCTGGTTGAGATCTTGGAGGAGTTGCCGTCCGATGAACAATAAAACCCTGGGCATCATCGGCGGCACTGGCTGGCTGGGAAGCGCAATCGCCGAGGCGCTTCTGGACAGCGGGTTTATCCAGCCTGCCGGACTGTTTGTTTCAAATCGCTCTGGCCGCAGCCCATTGCGAGCGGACGTCCGGGTTCTGGCTGATAACCAGCAACTCGTGGCGCTCAGCGATGTGGTGATGTTGTCGATCCGGCCGGAACAATTTCCCGAACTGCAGATCGATGCCAGCGGTAAACAAGTCATTTCCCTGATGGCCGGGATCCCGGCGGCAGCTATCAGCGCAGCCACCGGTGCGCAGGAGGTAGTGCGGGCCATGCCGAATGCCGCCGTCGACATCAGGCAGTCGTACACGCCCTGGTACAGCGCCGGCAATCTTGGCGACGCAGATCGCAAGTGGCTGCAACGGTTTTTCGAATGTGTGGGTGCGGCGGATGAAGTGCCGAACGAAGACAACATTGATTACCTGAGTGCGTTGTCCGGCACCGGGCCGGCATTCCCGGCGTTGCTGCACCGGGCGCTGGCCAGTCAGGCAGTGGCGGCGGGCATTCCTTACGAGATCGCACAGCGTGCTGCGCGGGGCGTGGTGGTGGGAGGCGGGCAGCTGTTGGCCAGTCGCGATCCAGAACAAATGATTGAAGCGTTGATGGCTTACCGTGGCGTGACGGCGGCGGCGTTGCAGTCGATGACTGATCAGGACTTTGACGCCATGGTTGGAAGGGCATTACAGGCGGGCGCGGAGGTTGCGCGACGCGGTATGTAGCAAAACTTAAAACTGCTTTTGTGGCGAGGGAGCTTGCTCCCGCTGGGTTGCGCAGCGTCCCCAAAAATGGGCCTGCTGCGCAGTCCAGCGGGAGCAAGCTCCCTCGCCACAAGTTGATTGCACTATGCCTGTAAAGATCAGAGATCTTTCACCAGCCGCAATGCATCGTAGATCGCCGCGTGGGTGTTGCGTGCGGCCACGGCGTCACCAATCCTGAACAGCTGGAATTGCCCTTGTGGGTTGGTGACGATGTTTTGCGCCTTGCCCGCGATGAGGTCGTGCTGTTCCACCGCACCGCCGTTGCTCGAATGCGGACGCAGGTCGAAGTACAGATCGTCCAGGGGCAGGGTGCCGTGGTTGACCACGACCTGATCGACAACCCGCTGTTTGTTGACCTTGCCGTAGTCACTGCCGAAGGTCGCAAGCAGGCGGCCATCTTGTTTTTCGACCTTCTCGACGCGGTAGGTGACGGTGAAAGTGACGTCCAGGTCCTGCAAGCTGCGCATGTACGGCACCAGGTTCATGGCCATGACTTCCGGTGCAAACGCGCGGTCAGGTGTGACGATTTCCACGGTCGCGCCGCTTTTGGCTATGACTTCGGCAGCCTGCAACGCGGCATGGTCACCGGCGTCGTCGAAGATCAGCACGTGACGACCGGGTTTGATGTCACCGGAAATAATGTCCCAGGTCGACACCACTAACTCGTTGCCTTGAGTCAGCACTGCAGTGTCTGGCAGGCCACCGGTGGCGACGATCACCACGTCCGGCTCATGGGCCAGCACCGTGTCGGCTTCGGCCCAGGTGTTGAAGTGGAACTTGACCCCCAGTCGCTCGCACTGGGCCATCCGCCAATCAATAATGCTGATCATCTCGCGACGACGCTCATTTTGCGCCGTCAGCCTGATCTGACCGCCGGGACGATCCGCTGCCTCCAGTACGGTCACGTCATGGCCACGTTCACCGGCGACGCGCGCCGCTTCCAGCCCTGCGGGGCCGCTGCCGATGACCAGGACCTTGCGCCTGACCGCCGCCCGGGGAATCTCGTGGGGCATGGTGGTTTCCCGACCGGTCGCGGCGTTGTGAATGCAATAGGCGGCGCCACCCTGATAGATACGATCCAGGCAGTAGTTCGCCCCCACGCAGGGACGAATATCTTCTTCACGTTTCTCGATGATCTTGCGCACGATGTGCGGGTCGGTCATGTGCGCGCGGGTCATGCCAACCATGTCGACTTTGCCCGAGGCAATCGCGTAGCGCGCGGTGGCCACGTCCGGGATCTTCGCTGCGTGGAAGGTCGGGAAGCCGGTGGCCGAGCGAATTTCACCGGCGAAGTCCAGGTGCGGCGAATTGCGCATGCCCTGGATCGGAATGACATCGGTCAGGCCAGCATCCGTGTCGATGTGGCCGCGCACCACGTTGAGGAAATCCACCAGCCCGCTGTCCTTGAGCATGTGTGAAACCCGCATGCCTTCGCTGGCGTTGAAGCCACCAGGCAACTGCTCGTCGCCGGTATAGCGCACGCCGAGCAGGAAATCCTCACCAACCCGCTGGCGTATGCCCCGCAGGATGTCGAAGGTAAAACGCATTCGGTTTTCCAGCGAACCGCCGTAGGGGCCGTCCAGTTCGTTGGTCAGAGGCGACCAGAATTGGTCCATCAAATGCCCGTAGGCTTGCAGCTCCAAGCCATCCATGCCGGCCGCCTTCATGCGCTCGGCCGCGTCCACGTAGTCCTTGATGATCCGCTCGATGTCCCACTCTTCCATTTTTTTCGGGAAGGAGCGGTGTGCCGCCTCGCGGTGGTGGGAGGGCGACACTACCGGTAGCCAGTCGGCTTTGTCCCAGCGGGTGCGACGGCCCAGGTGGGTCAACTGAATCATCACTGCCGCGCCGTGTTCATGGCACTCGTCGGTCAAATCTTTCAGCCATCCGACCACCTCGTCCTTGTACGCCAGCACGTTGTTGAACACCGGTGGACTGTCCCGGGATACCGCTGCGGAGCCTGCGGTCATGGTCAGGGCCACACCGGCCTTGGCCCGTTCGACGTGGTAGGCACGGTACAAATCCTTGGGCATGCCGTCTTCCGGGTAGGCCGGTTCGTGCGAGGTGGTGATGATGCGGTTTCTGAGGGTCAGGTGCTTGATCTTGTACGGCTGCAGCAACGGATCGCTGGACATGGCGGTGCGCTCCAAAAGTGGGCTTCATCAGGCTCGGCGACTTGAAATTAGGATAACTGTACACGTGTGTCAATGGTGCGTGACACAGGTGTACATTTTGCTTGCGCAGGGCAATCGTCGTGGATAAGATCGGCGCATAAGGAGAAGGGATCGGCTCAACCGACCCGCCGCGCAAGACTGCATTTTTCACGACCGTAAGGCCGTTCAAATTAAGACCAACCTGCCAATAACAACCAAAACAGGAAAACGCTTGATGAACGCTCATTCGCCGTATCGAAAAAGAATTTGTGCCGGATTGATCGGCGTGGCACTCGCCGCTGGCGCCGGGCTGACGCAAGCCGCGGAACCGAAGCCCGTGCGCATTGGTTGGGTCAACTGGTCGGATACCGAGATCACCGTCAAGCTTGCCACCACGGCGTTACAGGACCATCTCAAACAACCAGTGAAACTGGTCATGGCCGACATCGGCATCCAGTTCCAGGCGTTGGCCAACGGCAATATCGACCTGATTCCGATGGTCTGGCTGCCGAGCACCCACAAGGCGTTCTACGACAAATACAAGGACAGGCTCGAAGACCTCGGCGTGCTTTATGAAGGGCGGATCGGCATGGCTGTGCCCACATCCGTACCCGAGAGTGAAGTGTCCAGCGTGGAGGACTTGAACAAGCCCGAGGTCAGGGAAAAACTTGAGGGCAAGATCCTTACCTCAGAGGTGGGGAATGGCCAATACAAGCTCACCGAAAAGGCCATCAAAGAATACAAACTCGACGGCTACAAACTGGTGGCGTCCTCCGAATCCGGGATGCTCAACGAGCTGGATCGCAACCTGAAGCGTGATAAATGGTCATTGGTCAACGCCTGGAGCCCGCACTGGATGTTCTCCAAGTGGTCGCTGCGTTACCTGGATGACCCGAAACAAATCTTCGGCGGCGCCGAGCAGATTCACGCCATGGCTCGCAAGGGATTCAGTCAGGAGTACCCGGAGGTGGCGTATTTCTTCGCCCACTACTCGATTCCCCGGGCCGATCTTGAAGCGCTGATGATGCAGGCGCGGCAGAGCTCCTCCGACAAGGTGGTTGCTGACTATTACGCAGCCAACAAGCCGCGTTTCCAAGCGATGTTCGAAAACACTGAGCAGCGGGTGAGCAGTCGGCAGCCTTGATGGCGCCATCGCCAGCAAGCCGGCTCCTACGGATTGGGGGATGTGTTCGGGATTTGGGCTGACGCAAAACCTGTAGGAGCCCGGCTTGCCGGCGATGGCGATTTCATGGGCGCTATCGCCAGCAAGCCGGCTCCTACGGATTGGGGGATGTGTTCGGGATTTGGGATGACGCAATACCTGTAGGAGCCCGGCTTGCTGGCGATGGCGATTTTACGGGCGCTATCGCCAGCAAGCCGGCTCCTACGGATTGGGGGATGTTTTCGGGATTTGGGTTGACGCAAAACCTGTGGGAGCCTGGCTTGCCGGCGATGGCGATTTTATGGGCGCTTTCGTCAGCAAGCCTTATGCTGCATTCCCCTTACTTCGCGCCGAACAACATCGTCCAGTAAACCCCTTCATCACTGCGCGCGTCCGTCGCGTAGCCAGCGCCCACTTGAGTGAACATCGGGTTCATCAAATTCGCGCAATGCCCTGGGCTGGCGAGCCATCCCGCCATTGCCTTGCTCGGCGAGCCTTGGCCGGCGGCGATGTTTTCGCCTATCTGCCGGCCGCGGAAGCCGGCGGCTCTCGCCCGGTCGGCGGGCATGTCACCGTCGGGGTCCTGATGCGCGAAGTAATTGCCGTAGGCCATCGCTTTGCTGTGCCCTTGCGCCGCAGCACCAAGGCTGGCATTCCACACCAGTGGCCGGGCGGCGGCAAAGCGCTGGCGACCGCAGAGCCGTGGCTTGGAACGGGCGGCGTTGACTTGAGCCAGCAAATCCTTGCTAACGGATCGGGTATCACTCATTTGCCGGTCGAGCACCGGCCGCGCCAGCACCACTTGCCACTCACCGCGGCTGCGACTGACGCCAATGTCGGCGTACTGGCTGTCCAGCAGTGCCGCACAATGGTTGCTTTGCATCTGATCGAACGCTTCTTCGGCATCCTGCGCACCGACCACGCGGATTGTCCGCACGGTCACGGCTTGGTAACCGTTCGCTTTTAACCGATCACGCAAACCGCCACCGTAGCCGATCGGCAAGGCCAGGTTCGAATTCAACGCCAGTGGCGATAAACGCTGGGCAGGACGCCGCTCGCAGCGTTGCGGATGGGCACGGTAATCATTGATCGCTTCCACCAGTTGCCGTTCCGCACTGGCGTGGGCGGGGCTGGCAATCAGGGGAAGCAAGGTAAACAGGCACAGCGAAGTGAAGCGCAAGGCGAGGGCGGTTTGGCGCATGGGGCGGACAGCTCTGATGAGATGACGACGATTAGGGAGGAATTGGCGCCGATCTAAGACTGGCGCCTTGAGACAAGGTTCGCGGGGGAGAAAAGTATATTTGCTGGCAGGCTGTTCAGGCGCAAACTGTAGGATCAACGATCGCCGTCAAATTGACCTTGATACATAAACCGCAACTGTAGGAGCTGCCGCAGGCTGCGATCTTTTGATCTTGATCTTGAAAAAATCAAGATTGAAAGATCGCAGCCTGCGGCAGCTCCTACAGGTCAGGGTCGTTCGCAATCAACCCATCCCCCAATGCCTTGAGGTACTCAGGGCTGTCACTGATCGAATTGTGCCCCGTGCCGGGAATCACCTGCAGCGTCGCCACGCCCTTGGCGAAATGGCTGTAGAGCCGCCGGGTGCTTGACCCGGGAATCACTTCGTCATGCTCGGCGGCGATCAGGCGCGTCGGCACCGTGATGTGTTCGGCATAGCGCCAGGATTCGAATTTGTCCTTCAATAACCACCTCACCGGAAACCAGCGAAACTGCCGGGCCGCGAGTTCTTCAAGGCTGTTGTAAGGCGTGATCAGCAGCAATTTCGCCGCCGGGCGGTAACTGGCCAGGCGAACGGCGACTCCGGAACCCAGGCTGCGCCCGACCACGGCAATCTGCGGATGATCGGTGTAGACCTTGTCAAACAGGGTCATGGCATCGCGGGCAATTGCTTCCTCGGAAGGGGAGCCGGTGCTGCCGCCGTAACCCCGGTAATGCAGCAAAAACAGGGCATGGTCGGGGAACGCCTCTGCGAACGACGGCAGGCTGCGCGAAACGTCCTCGGCATTTCCGCCAAAATAGATCAGCGCTTTCGGGCCATCGTGCGGCCTGACCGAAACCAGCACCTGTGCGTCTTCAACGGGCAGCGTGAGCAACGTTTCAGCGCTGTCGATGGCGCGGGGTTGCGGGAAGTAGATGAGCGCGCGCTGAAACACGAACAGCGCAGCGCAGAGCGCCAAATAGACCGCTGCGGGGATGACGACGAGTAACACCAGGGTACGAGACATTCGGCTAACGTTAGTGGGCGGCATTGACGGCTCCGGGTGCTGACAGAGTGTAGCTGGCGGTAAAGGAGGGCTCCGATGCCCAACATGCCTCAATGGCTCGATGTACGGCCGACTGAAAGAGCGGCCCTGTTGCTAGGTTTCGCCTTCCATTTTTGCGTGCTGGCCAGCTATTACCTGGTTCGACCGCTGCGCGACGCCCTGGGTCTTGAAGGCGGCGCGGACAAGTTGCAGTGGCTGTTCACCGCCACGTTTGTGGTGATGCTGCTGATGGTTCCGGTGTTCGGTGCGTTGGCTTCGCGCCTGCCAGCCACGCGGTTCGTGCCGTTGATCTACCGGGTGATCGCCTTGTCGATGCTGGTGTTTGGCCTGCTGATCGCCAATCACGTCGCACCGGTAATGGTCGGGCGGGTGTTTTTCGTCTGGATCAGCATCTACAACTTGTTCATCGTCTCGATTTTCTGGAGCGTGCTGGTCGACCGCTTTTCCAGCGAGCAAGGGCGGCGCTTGTTTGGCTGCATTGCGGCGGGCGGCACGCTCGGCACGTTTATCGGGCCGCTGCTGGCGGCCACCATGGCCACTCGTCTGGGCCCGCTGGCCTTGACCGTCGCGGCGGCGGTGTTACTGGAAGTCGCCGTGCGTTGCTATCGAGCCTTGTTGTCCAGGACGCAATCACAGTCCGGCAATCCGTTACTCGACGAACGGCGCATGGGCGGCAGCATACTCGGCGGAATCACCCTGATCCTGCACTCGCCGTACCTGTTGGGGCTAGTCCTCTTCATGCTGTTGCACACCAGCGCGGCGACCTTGTTGTATTTCGAGCAAGGACGAATTGTGGCTGGCAGCTACGCTGATGTAGGCAGCAGGACGCAATTCTTCGCCATCGTCGACTTGATCGTGTCGGCCCTGACCTTGACCTTCCAGCTGTTGCTGACGGCGCCGTTGATCCGTCTGGTCGGGATTGGCGGGGCGCTGGCAGCGTTGCCGTTGGCGACGATCGCGGCCTTCGTCGCCATGGCATTGGCGCCCGTTCCGACGACGGTGGCGCTGGCTCAGGGGCTACGTCGCGCCGTCGAGTTCGCCATCGTGCGGCCGGCGCGGGAGGTGTTGTGGACCGTGGTCAGCCGCGAGGAGAAGTACAAGGCCAAGAATGTCATCGAAACGCTGGTCTATCGCGGCGGAGATGCCGCCAGTGGCTGGTTGTCCGCCGGTTTGACGGCGCTGGGCGCGGGGTTCGGCCTGGTGGCAGTGGTCATCGTGCCGTTCGCCGGGTTGTGGGGCGGGTTATGTCTGTGGCTGGCCAGACAGCAGGCGCAACGTGCCGAACCTGATCGTCAGGAGAGGGGGATTCCATGAGCGATCCTGACGGTTACACCCGCAGGAAAATACTCACGCTGGCTGCCGGTGTTTCGGCGGTCTTCACGCTCGGTCCGGCCGGGGCGCAATCCACGCCGACGACCGAAACAGGAGGCAAGACCATGCAGACCCGCGCCATTCCATCCAGCAAAGAGCTACTGCCCATTGTCGGGTTGGGCACCTATCGCGGTTTTAATGTGGCGCCTTCGGATCCCGCCTACAGAGAGCTGCCCGCGGTACTGCATGCGTTGTTCGAAAAGGGCGGGACGGTGGTCGACAGCTCACCGATGTACGGTCGCGCCGAACAGACCACGGGCCAATTGCTGTCAATCCACGAGCCGCGTTCGCCGGCGTTCCTGGCTACAAAAGTGTGGACCCGTGGCCGTGAGGAAGGCATCGCGCAAATGGAGCAGTCGTTCAAGCTGTTGCAAACCGACCGCATCGACCTGATGCAGATTCACAATCTGCTGGACTGGCAAATCCATCTGCCGACCTTGCGGAATTGGAAGGAAGCAGGGCGCATTCGCTACATCGGCATCACCCACTACACCTCGTCGGCCTACGAAGAAGTGGAGGCCGTGCTGAAAGCCGAGCCGCTGGATTTTCTGCAAATCAACTATGCCCTGGACGATCGCGCCGTGGAGAAACGCATCCTGCCGCTGTGCCGCGAGAAAGGCGTGGCGGTGATCTGTAACCGGCCCTTCGGTGGTGGCGGCCTGATTGGCCGGCTCAAAGGCAAACCTTTGCCGGGCTGGGCTGCGGAGGTCGGGGCCAAGAGCTGGCCGCAACTGGCGCTCAAATTCTTGCTGTCAAATACAGCGGTAACCTGCGTGATTCCCGGTACCGGAAACCCGCGTTACATGACGGAAAACGCAGGCGCCGGTTTCGGCCCGATGCTCACCGATGCCCACCGTCATCAGTTGATAGCATTAGTGGAATAACGTTGAAACAAGGGATTACACAGTGCATGTCCCGGTTTCCGGCGGGTCATGGAACCTCTCCTATACTGAGTCGCGTCAACAGAATCTCATGCCGCTGGAGCCGCAGTCGGCACCCTGACGGCGTCCCTGTCCATCACAGCAAGGAGATCGATAATGTCTATCCGTATTGGCGACGAAGCACCGGATTTCACTGCCGAAACCACCGAAGGCAAGCTCAACTTCCACGAATGGATCGGCAACGGCTGGGCCATCCTGTTTTCCCATCCGAAGGATTTCACACCGGTCTGCACCACAGAACTGGGTTACCTGGCCAAACTCAAACCGGAATTCGACAAGCGCAACACCAAGGTCCTGGGGCTGAGCATCGACCCGGTCAGTGATCACAACAAGTGGGTCGGTGACATCGAGGAAACCCAGGGTACCGCCGTCAACTATCCGCTGATTGGTGATGAAGACCTGGTGGTGGCCAAGCTCTACGACATGATCCACCCCAATGCCAGCGGCGGCTCGCGCACTGCCGTCGACAACGCCACCGTGCGTTCGGTGTTCATTGTCGGCCCGGACAAAAAGGTCAAGGCCATGTTGATTTACCCGATGAGTGCCGGGCGCAATTTCGATGAAGTGCTGCGCCTGCTGGATTCGCTGCAACTCAATGCCAAACACACCGTGGCAACCCCGGTGAACTGGCGTCCGGGGGAAGACGTGATCATCCCGACCTCAGTATCTGACGAGGATGCGAAGAAGAAATATCCGGATGGCTTCAAGACGCTCAAACCGTATCTGCGCACGGTGGCGCAACCGAAGTGAGGCGTTAGCCTTTAGTCCGCCATCGCCAGCAGGCTAGCTCCCACAGGTGACTGAGTCGATACCAAAATTCAATCACGACTCAAAACCTGTGAGAGCGAGCCTGCTCGCGATGAGGCCAGCCCTGCTGGCCGGTTGACTATCGATCAAACCAAATACTTGCGAAACCACCCCAACGTCCGATCCCACGCCAGCTTCGCCGCCGCTTCGTCATAACGCGGCGTCGAATCGTTGTGAAAACCATGATTGGCCCCAGGATAAATGAACGCCTCATAGGTCTTGCCGTCGGCTTTCAGCGCCTTCTCATAGGCAGGCCAGCCTTCGTTGATCCGCGTATCAAGTTCGCCGAAGTGCAGCATTACCGGCGCCTTGATTCTGGCGACGTCTTTGCTCTCGGGCTGCCGACCGTAAAAGGACACCGCCGCACCCAGTTCCGGATAGGCCACCGCCGCCGCATTGGTGACGCCTCCGCCGTAGCAGAATCCGGTGATACCGACCTTGCCGCTCCCCGCGTCATGTTTCATCAGCCATTCGATGGCGGCGAAAAAGTCATTCATGAGCTTTTCGGGATCGACCTTTGCCTGCAGCTCTCGACCCTTGTCGTCGTTACCGGGATAGCCGCCGACCGAGGTCAGGCCATCCGGGGCAAGAGCAATGAAACCAGCCTTGGCCACACGCCGGGCAACGTCCTCGATGTAGGGATTAAGCCCGCGGTTTTCATGCACGACCACCACACCCGGGACCTTGCCGGTGACTTTCGCCGGGCGCACCAGATAGGCACGAACCTGCCCGTGGCCCTTGGGTGAAGGGTAGGTGATGTACTCGGCGATGATGTCCGGGTCAGTGAATTCGACTTGCTCGGCGAGTGCGTAATTCGGGCTCAAGGACGCCAGCAGGGCGCTGGCCGTCAAACCACCGAGGGTGAACAACGCCGCACGGTCGAGAAACTCGCGCCGGTTGATCAGGCCGTGGGCGTAGTAGTCGTAGAGTTCCAGCAGTTCCGGGGCAAAGTCTTTCGCAGTGAGACGGGTCATCTGTGCGGTTCCTCTGTGTCTGGTTTAACGCATACCTGTGGGATAAACATTGCCATTGTAGGAGCTGCCGAAGGCTGCGATCTTTTGGCGGCATCGAAGTAAACAGAATCAAGATCAAAAGATCGCAGCCTTCGGCAGCTCCTACAGTGAATCCGCACCCGCTTTCGCGACTTGCGCATCCTGCTCGGCCTTGACCCCGGACACGCCAACCGCGCCGATCACCTGGCCGTCGACAATGATCGGTACGCCACCTTCCAGGGACGTCAGCAACGGCGCCGACAAAAAAGCATGGCGCCCGCCGTTGACCATGTCTTCATAACCCTTGGATTCGCGCCTGCCCAAGGCCGAAGTCCGGGCTTTTTCCGTGGCGATGTACGCGCTGATGGGCGCGGCACCGTCAAGACGTTCGAGGGCCAGCGGGTGGCCGCCGTCATCGACTACGACAATGGTCACCGCCCACTGGTTGTTCTGAGCCTCGGTGCGAGCAGCGGCAAGGATTTGTCCGACTTCGGTCTGGCTCAGGATGGCTTTGCTTTTCATGAGGAACTCTCCAGGGCTGGGTTAGTGCGACGCGGCGTCGACCAGTTCGATCCAGTGCCGCACAGGTGTCCGGCCAGCCCCGTCGAGGTGCGACTGACAGCCGATATTAGCCGTGACAATGACTTCGGGATAACCGCTTTCCAACGCATGCATCTTGTTGTCGCGCAGTTGGCGGGCCAACTCCGGCTGGGTCAGCGAGTAAGTGCCCGCCGAGCCGCAGCACAAATGGCCATCGGGCACGAACGTGAGGTTGAAGCCAAGGCGCTCCAGCAGCGTTTCGACCGCGCCACCGAGTTTTTGCGCATGCTGCAACGTGCACGGGCAATGGAAGGCCAGGCGTTGGGCATTGTGTATCCCGAGTCGCTCCAGCGGTTCGTTACGCAACACTTCCACCAAGTCCTTGGCCAGTGCACTGACGGTTTTTGCTTTCTCGGCATAAGCCGGATCGCTGCTGAGCAGATGACCGTAGTCCTTGATGAAAGCGCCGCAGCCGCTGGCGGTTTGCACGATGGCCTCGGCGCCTTGTTCAATGCTGGGCCACCAGGCGTCGATGTTGTGACGGGCGCGATCGAGGCCGGCGGCCTGAGCGTCCAGGTGATAATCCACCGCACCGCAGCAACCGGCCTCGCGAGCTGGGGTGACGCTGATCCCGAGTCGATCCAGCACCCGTGCAGCGGCCACATTGGTATTGGGCGACAGGCTCGGTTGCACGCAACCTTCCAGCATCAGTACGTGTCGGGCATGACCGGTGGCGGGGCGCGCCCTGGCCTGCGGTGCACTGCGCGGAAGCTTGCTTTGCAATATGTAGGGCAGCAATGCCCGGAACATCTGGCCGCTGCCGACCAGGCTTTTGAACAAATCTGGGCGAGGGACCACGGTACGCAATCCCTCGCGCAACAAGCGCTGGCCGATCGGGCGCGGTACCGCCGCATCCACCACCGCCCGGCCGATGTCCAGCAGGTTGTGGTAATCGACACCGGACGGGCAGGTGGTTTCGCAGTTGCGACACGACAGGCAGCGGTCCAGATGTTGCTGGGTTTTTTGCGTGACCTCGTTGCCCTCCAGCACCTCTTTGATCAGGTAGATGCGCCCTCGCGGGCCATCCAGTTCATCGCCGAGCAATTGATACGTCGGGCAGGTGGCGTTGCAAAAACCGCAGTGCACGCAGGTGCGCAAGATGCGCTCGGCTTCTTCGGCGCGGGGTAGTAGGCGGGCTTGTTCGCTCAATGTGGTCTGCATGGCTTAAAGCTCCGCGTACAGGCGACCGGGGTTGAAGATGCCCCGTGGGTCGAGTTGCTGTTTGAGGTTCTGGTGGTAGCGCATCAGGGGGGTGGGCAAAGGTTGGAACGGGCTGTCAATCAAACCATGGCTGTAGCAAGTCACATGGCCGCCGACCTCATCGACCACTTGGCGGATAAAACCGGCCTCGGCGTCAGATTTGAGCCAGCGCTGAGCACCACCCCAGTCGATCAGTTGCCTGCCGGGCAACGACAACTTGGGTGTGTTGTTTGGCAAGGATAGTCGCCAAAGGGGTTGGTCCTCATCGAAGAAACTCAGGCGTTGTTCGTTGAGATCGGCCCAGTACGAAGCGTCCAGTAGCTCACCGCCCAAGCGGTCATGGGCCGCTGCAACCGAACCTTCGCCGCCCTCAAGCCGCAAGTGCAGGCGCTGACCGTCATGACACGCAGCGCTGATCGGCAACGGTTGCTGGCCCCATTGCGCCAGGTGCGCCAAGGCGCGGTCGCTGTCCATGTCCAGGCTGATGCTCAAGGATTGCCGGGGTTTGGGCAGGACCTTGAGTGAGACTTCGGTGATCAGCCCGAGCGTGCCGTAACTGCCGGCCATCAGGCGCGACAGGTCGTAGCCGGCGACGTTTTTCATGACTTCGCCACCGAAGCGCAGGTGCTTGCCGTGGCCTGTAATGACCCGCGTTCCGAGGACGAAATCGCGCACCGAACCCGACCACGGACGACGCGGTCCCGATAGCCCGCAGGCAATCATCCCGCCGACGGTGGCAGCGTCACCGAAGGAGGGTGGCTCGCACGGCAGCATCTGTTGCGCGGCATCCAGCGCTTGCGCGAGTTCGGCCAGCGGTGTGCCGCAACGTGCCGTGATCACCAGTTCCGTCGGGTCATAACTGACGATGCCTCGGTGGGCGCGCGTGTCGAGTATTTCTCCCGCCGTTACGCGTCCCAGGAACGCTTTGCTGTTGGAACCCTGAATGCGCAGCGGCGTGGCGTTTTGCAGTGCCTGGTTGACCTGCTCCAAAAGCGTGCTGCTGTCATCGAAATCCTGTTCGTTGCTCATCAGAAACGCTCCAGTTCCGGGAAGGGCATCTGACCCATATGAACGTGCATGGCGCCAAACTCCGCGCAGCGGTGCAGCGTCGGAATGTTCTTGCCGGGGTTGAGCAGACCGCTCGGGTCGAACGCGGCTTTGACCGCATGGAACAGGGTCAGCTCATCGCTGTTGAATTGCGCGCACATCTGATTGATCTTCTCGCGGCCCACACCGTGTTCACCGGTGATACTCCCGCCGACTTTCACGCACAACTCGAGAATCTTGCCGCCCAAGGCTTCGGCGCGGTCGAGCTCTCCCGGTTGGTTGGCATCGAACAGGATCAGCGGGTGCATGTTGCCGTCACCGGCGTGGAACACGTTGGCCACCCGCAAGCCGTACTCGGTCGACAACTCGGCGATGGCGTGCAACACGCCGGGCAACTCACGGCGCGGAATGGTGCCATCCATGCAGTAATAGTCCGGTGACAGGCGACCCACTGCCGGGAACGCATTCTTGCGCCCGGCCCAGAAGCGCACGCGCTCGGCCTCGTCCCTGGCCTGGCGCACTTCGGTGGCGCCAGCCTGTTCCAGCACTTGGCGTACGCGGTTGCAGTCATCGTGGACATCGGCTTCAACGCCATCGAGTTCGCAGAGCAGAATGGCTTCGGCATCGACCGGATAGCCCGCGTGGATAAAATCCTCGGCGGCGCGGATTGCCAGGTTGTCCATCATCTCCAGGCCACCGGGGATGATGCCGGCGGCAATGATGTCACCCACCGCTCGCCCGGCTTTTTCAACGGAATCGAACGCCGCCAGCAACACCTTGGCCGATTGAGGTTTGGGCAGCAGTTTGACCGTCACCTCGGTGATCACCCCGAGCATGCCTTCAGATCCGGTAAACAACGCCAGCAAGTCGAGGCCGGGCGAGTCGAGGGCGTTCGAGCCGAGGCTCAGGTATTCGCCGTCGACGGTGAAGATGTCGACCTTGAGCACGTTGTGCACCGTCAGACCGTACTTGAGGCAATGCACGCCACCGGCGTTTTCCGCGACATTGCCACCGATGGAACAGGCGATTTGCGAGGACGGGTCGGGCGCGTAGTACAAGCCATACTGGGCGGCAGCCTGGGAAATCGCCAGGTTGCGCACCCCCGGTTGAACCCGTGCCGTACGGGCGGCGGGGTCGATGTGGAGAATCTGGTTGAAGCGCGCCATGACCAGCAACACGCCTTTTTCCAGGGGCAAGGCGCCGCCAGACAAACCGGTTCCGGCACCCCGGGCGACCACCGAAACGTGCCGCTCGTGGCATACCCGCAACACGCCCTGGACTTCCTCAATGTCCCGCGGCAGCACCACCAGCATGGGCGTGGTGCGATACGCGGAGAGTCCGTCGCATTCGTACGGCTTGAGTTCTTCCTGCTGGTGCAGGATCTCCAGCTCCGGCATCTGCGTTTGCAGGGCTTGTAATAGCGCGTTTTTGTCGACTTCAGGCAGGGCGCCGTCAACACGTTCATCGTAGAGAATGTTCATCGGCGCACGACCCTCGTTTGTTGTTCTGTGAGGTCTGTTTGCGTAAACCACTGATTTTCATCATTGGCCTGTAACGTGCTGCTGTCTATGCCTTGTTTGTCCCGTTGTTGCAGATTTTTATTCAATTAATTTTGCCTGGCACGCCGACCAATCACTGTAGGAGCGAGCCTGCTCGCGAAAGCGGTGGGTCAGTCACATGGATCCATGATGTATCACCGCTATCGCGAGCGGGCTCGCTCCTTCAGTTAACAAAAAGCCCGAATGGGGAGGCCATCCGGGCGAGGGGAGAAGATTTACAGGGCAATGTACCTACGCTGTCGATTCAATGTCCGCCCACCACCATGGAACTGAATGGCTCGACGTACGCCTGCAACGTCACCAGCCCACCGACCAGGATCGCCAGGATGATCGAGTGGAAGAACACGTAGCGCAGGATTTCCCCTTCGTGCCCGTACCAGCGAGTCGCGGTTGACGCCACCACGATCGACTGGGCATCGACCATCTTGCCCATGACCCCGCCGGAACTGTTGGCGGCGGCCATCAATACCGGGCTGAGTCCCAATTGTTCGGCAGTGACTCGCTGCAATCCGCCGAACAGCACGTTGGATGCGGTGTCCGAACCGGTCAACGCCACGCCGAGCCATCCGAGCAGGGTGCCGAACATGGGGTAGAAAATCCCCGTGGCTGCAAACGCCAGGCCCATGGTCGCGTCCAGCCCCGAATATCGCGTGAGGAATCCGAGCGCGAGCATGGCAACGATGGTGATCAGCGAGTAACGCACAACCCAGATCGTTCGCAGGTATTGATGAATGAGTTGCGGGATGGAGTAGCCCATCAGCAACCCGCCGAGGATCGCCGACAGCAGAATCCCGGTGCCGGTGCTGGTGAACCAGGTGAATTTATAGATCGCTTCTTCGGTTTTCGGTGCAGGCACCACCGGTGGAACCTTCTCGATCTGCTGGTGAATCGTGCCGAACGTCACGATCGGGGCGAAGATCGGGTTGGCTTCGCGCATCGGCTTGCCCTGAGGGTCGAGTTTCGCCGAGTTGGTGGCTGGATCAATCGCCGGGCGGGTATCGAACATGTTTTTGAAGCCCTGAGTACCCCAGGCAAAAACGAATACCGTAAGGATGATCCACGGCATCCAGGCGCGCATGACCGCAGGTTTGGCATCGCTGGCAAACGCTGCGCTGGCGACCGGTTTTTCGTCGTGTTCTTCGGCAATTTTCGAGTTGTCGACCCGCCCGGACAACGCTGCGGAGGTGTGTATGGTGGCCGGTTTCCACACCTTGAGGAAACCGGTCAAGCAGGCCATGGAGATCAGCGCGGCAATCACGTCCACCAGCATCGGCCCGTGATAGTTGGAAACGATGAATTGCGGAACGGCAAAACTGACGCCGGCAATCAGGATCGCCGGCCAGATTTCCAGCATCTTGCGCCAGCCGGCGAAGGCCCAGATCAGCCAGAACGGTACGATTACCGAAAAGAACGGCAATTGCCGGCCGACCATCATCGACAGCTCCATCTCATCCAGACCGGTGACCTTGGCCAAAGTGATGATCGGCGTACCCAAGGCACCGAAAGCCACAGGCGCGGTGTTCGCAATCAACGCCAGGCCCGAAGCGGCCAGCGGTGAGAAGCCCAAGCCGATCAGAATCGCCCCGGTCACCGCCACCGGTGTACCGAAACCGGCGGCCCCTTCGAAGAAAGCACCGAAGCAGAAGGCAATCAGCAGCAATTGCAGGCGTCGGTCATCGGTGATCCGCGCGAGCGAGTCCTGGAGCACTTTGAACGAACCGTTCTCGGTGGTCAGGCGGTGCAGGAAAATGATGTTCAGGACGATCCAGCCAATGGGCAGCAATCCGTTGGCCGCTCCGTACAACGCCGCCGAACCGGCCATACTGGCGGGCATGCCGAAGGCGAAGATTGCGATCACTAGCGCGGACGCGAGGGCCATCAATGCCGCCAGGTGCGCCTTGACATGGAAGAACGCCAGCGCCGCCAGCATCACCACCACGGGCACGGCGGCCATCAGGGTAGATATCACCGGGTTATTGAACGGATCGTAGATTTGCTGCCAAACCATGTTCCACCTCTGCTTTTTATTGTTGGACGTGCAGACCCCAGGGGGGGCGGTGGCTTGTAGTATAGGTGGCATTTCGCCGCTGTCAGGCCGAGCCTTCGGTCCCGTGAATACGCCCTGTTTCGCTGGGCTGAGCTAGCATGGCCAATAGGGTCGGAAAACCAGCAATGGGAGGAATGCCGCAATGACTGAGCGCCATGAAGAGCACAAGGAGACGCTGTCTAACGGATGCAGCATCAGGGTCAAGGCTGAAATACAAAAGGACGGTTCGTTGAAGATGCTTATCGGCGTATACGGACCTGATGGCTCGGTCATTAACGAGAACCTCGATCCCAAGCCCCACATGCTGGACATGGAAGCAGCGATGGATTGGGGAATTGATATCGCCAAGGGCATTGGAAATAGCCAGAGAACGTTGTAGACCGGCCTTTTTTGAGTGCAGCCTGCCGCAATAGCATTTTTCCGTCCTGCCGCACTTTTTGCAGGATGAAATCGGTCTAAAAACACCACACCACACGCTGAGTGCTTTGCTACTCTGAAGGTGTAGGTGAAAACGCAGACTGATGCGCAAGCGGATAGCGAGGACGCGTGGGGCGCGCTCCGAAGGGTACACGGTTAGAAAGATCTCCGCGCTGAGATCCAGCCCTTATGCCGTGTGAAGCAGGACAGCACAAAACTGTTCTGTGGGAGTCCTGATAAACCTTGTAAGCCAGAGACCAGCACTGGCCACCTACTTGATTAACCGAAGCCCGCCTTGTGCGGGCTTCTTCATGTCTGAAGGCAGCCAGGCTGGCTGACGCGGTTACACCAGTTTGATGGTGACGTCGATATTGCCGCGAGTCGCCTTGGAATACGGACAAGTCTGGTGAGCCGCGTCCACCAGCGCACGGGCCAGCTCCGGGTCGAGTCCCGGCAGGCTGACATTCAGGCGCGCCTGGAGGAAAAAGGCATTTTCGCTCTTGCCCAGATCGATTTCAGTCGCGACGGCAACGTCAGTCGGCAACGTCACTTTCAAGGCAACGGCTGCCTTGCCCATGGCGCCAATGAAGCAGGCCGACCAACCGGCACCCAGCAGTTGTTCGGGGTTGGTACCGCTCCCGGAAGAGCCGGGCGGGGAAAGCTTGATGTCCAGGCGTCCATCGTCGCTGTGCGACTCGCCTTGACGGCCGCCAGTGGTGACGGTCTTGCCGGTATACAGCACGGTATCGATTTGATTGATCATGTGCGCTCCTGAGAAATTTTTCGGCGATTCGGTCAGCTGAACCGCGACGAGCGCACTTTTTCATTTTTATGTACTTGGCATATGTCCTGACCGGACGGTTGTGTATCGCTGTGTAAATTCGGCGCTGGTAAATACACATCGATACAAACGTGCTGTTTTTGCCAGGCGACACAGTCCACTGATCAATCAGGGCGCTGCGGCTTTTCGAGCTTATTCAGGGACGGCCTGACAACGGGTCTGTAAACTACCCACCATCCCCGTTTTCACCTCAAGCAAGAGATCCCCATGGCAAACCAAGACATCTCCTTTCTCCCTGATCCCGATGCGGACTCCATTTCCTCTGACGTCGCCGGTTTCGGTGGGCTGCTGGTCAGCACGCAGATTCCGACCCGCGCAGACGGTAGCCTGGAACTGGGCGGCATCGTCGAGCAGAGTGAATGCACCCTGCAGGCGCTAAAGGTTGCACTGGAGCGCGCGGGCAGTTCGATGGACCGGGTTCTGCACCTGACCATCTACCTCACCGACATGGCTGACCGCGCCGCTTTCAACGAGGTCTACAAGCGCTTCTTCGCCAAACCGTGGCCGGTGCGCGCCGCCGTCGGTGTGGCGTCGCTGGCGGTGGAAGGCATGCGCGTTGAAGTGACTGCGATGGCGGCCAAGGCTTAAAAGCCGCTCGCAAGGGCAGATCAAAAGATCGCAGCCTGCGCGTTTCCCTGTAGGAGCTGCCGCAGGCTGCGATCTTTTGATCTTATCTGGCTGGCAAACAAGCCATCGGGCAGCCTGCGGGTGCCGGTCAAGCGTTTCGCCGCTACAATGCGCACCTTGACCGTGACAAGCCAGACTAAAAAAACATGTCCCTACCCAAGCATCACCTTGAATTGCTCAGCCCCGCCCGCGACGTAGCCATCGCCCGCGAGGCCATCCTGCATGGCGCTGACGCCGTGTACATCGGTGGCCCGAGCTTCGGCGCGCGCCACAACGCCAGCAATGAGGTGAGCGACATCGCCCAACTGGTGGAATTCGCCCGTCGCTACCATGCCCGCGTGTTCACCACCATCAACACCATCCTGCACGACAACGAGCTGGAGCCGGCCCGCAAGCTGATCCATCAACTGTACGATGCCGGCGTCGATGCGCTGATCGTCCAGGACCTCGGCGTGATGGAACTGGACATCCCGCCGATCGAGCTGCACGCCAGCACCCAGACCGACATCCGTACCTTGGCGCGGGCGAAGTTCCTCGATCAGGCCGGTTTCTCGCAACTGGTACTGGCCCGCGAGCTGAACCTGCAAGAGATCCGCGCCATTGCCGACGAGACCGATGCGGCGATCGAGTTCTTCATCCACGGCGCACTGTGCGTGGCGTTTTCCGGACAGTGCAACATTTCCCACGCGCAGACCGGCCGCAGCGCCAACCGTGGCGACTGCTCCCAGGCCTGCCGTTTGCCGTACACCCTCAAGGACGAGAAGGGTGGCGTGATCGCTTACGAAAAGCACCTGCTGTCGATGAAGGACAACAACCAGAGCGCCAACATTCGCGCACTGGTCGAGGCGGGCGTGCGCTCGTTCAAGATCGAAGGGCGCTACAAGGACATGGGCTATGTGAAAAACATCACCGCCTATTACCGCCAGCGCCTGGACGACGTCCTCGAAGATCGCCCGGACCTGGCTCGCGCCTCCAGCGGCCGCACCGCGCACTTCTTCATGCCTGACCCGGAAAAAACCTTCCACCGCGGCAGCACCGATTACTTCGTCACTGACCGCAAGATTGATATCGGCGCTTTTGACTCGCCGACCTTCACCGGTTTGCCAGTGGGCGTGGTCGAGAAAGTCGCCAAGCGTGACATGCAGGTCGTGACCCACGAACCGCTGTCCAACGGCGACGGCCTCAACGTGCTGGTCAAGCGTGAAGTGGTGGGTTTCCGCGCCAACATCGCCGAACCCAAAGGCGAGTTCGAGGAGGACGGCGAGAAACGCTATCGCTATCGCGTCGAGCCCAACGAGATGCCGGAAGGCATGTACAAGCTGCGTCCCAACCATCCGTTGAATCGCAACCTCGATCACAACTGGCAACAGGCGTTGCAAAAGACGTCTTCCGAGCGCCGTATTGCCCTGAATTGGGTCGCTCGCTTGCGTGAAGAACAGCTGGAATTGATCGCTACCAGCGAAGAGGGCATCAGTGCCAGCGTCACGCTGGACGGCCCGTTTGGTGCAGCCAACAAGCCGGAACAGGCGCTGGAGCAATTGCACGATCTGCTTGGCCAGCTGGGCACTACCCAGTACCACGCTGTCGACATCAAGCTGGACGCGCCGCAGGCGTACTTCATTCCGAACTCGCAGCTCAAAGCCTTGCGCCGTGAAGTGATTGAAGCCTTGACCGAGGCGCGGGTCGCCGCCCATCCGCGCGGCAGCCGTAAAGCCGAGACCACGCCGCCGCCGGTGTACCCGGAGTCGCACCTGTCGTTCCTGGCCAACGTCTACAACCAGAAGGCTCGCGATTTCTACCATCGCCATGGCGTCAAATTGATTGATGCGGCCTACGAGGCTCACGAAGAATCAGGCGAAGTGCCGGTGATGATCACCAAGCATTGCCTGCGTTTCTCCTTCAACCTGTGCCCGAAACAGGCCAAAGGCGTGACTGGCGTGCGCACCAAGGTTGCACCGATGCAGTTGATTCACGGCGATGAAGTGTTGACGCTGAAGTTCGATTGCAAGCCCTGCGAGATGCACATCATCGGCAAAATGAAAGGGCATATTCTCCACTCGCCGCAACCGGGCAGCGTGCAGGAGGTCGTCGGCCACATCAGCCCCGAAGACCTGCTCAAAACCATTCATCGCGCGCCTCACTGAGTACCGGGCAAGCGCGACGTCATGGCGTCACGCTTGCCCAGGCACTTCAGCGGATCGAGCGGAGAATAGTCGCCAGGCAGATTGTGCTGAATGTTGATTAATGGTAAGTGGCTGTTTTAGAACAAATTAATTTTTCATTGGGGCTTCCAATACCCGATAAAAGTTGTTAAATTTCCGCCCACTCTTGCAACGGCTCAAACGGGCTCTAGCAGATACAGGGGCGTCGCCAAGCGGTAAGGCAGCAGGTTTTGATCCTGCCATGCGTTGGTTCGAATCCAGCCGCCCCTGCCATATTCGATGCTCATCCTGACTTGGTCGGCAGCTGTCGCGAGTTGAGGATGAACGTAATACCAAAAACGCCAACCGGTCTCCGGTTGGCGTTTTTTGTGTCTGCCAGTTTTTCCTGGGAGAGGGGCATGGCTGGCCCGTGTATCTGAACGTATCCCTCGTGGCAAAAACTACCTGCGCATACAAAAGCATGGGCATGACGACACGTAGGCGATACACGATGACCGTCTAATGAGGTTGCCGCACAACGGCACCCCGCGCTTTTTTACCCTGCGCTCATTGGAGAATTGCGATGTCCCGAAACAATAAAAGTAAAGTCGCTGGCCTGCTCGGCATCGCCCTCGCCACGGCATTCACGGCCTTCGCCGGCCTTTCACAAGCCCAGGAAACGAAGCCTGCCGACGCTGGGCAAGCACCGGCGAAAAGCTGGCAGACAGGGCTCAAGCGTACCGACCTGGTACGTCGCGACCTCGACGTTGAAGGGCGTGAAGTCATTCAGGTTCGCGTTGATTTCGATGCGGGCGTGGTGTCGCCAAAACACTCCCATCCGGGCGTCGAAGTCGCCTACGTGATTGACGGCACCTTCGAATATCAACTTGAAGGGCAGCCGCCGGTAACGCTCAAGGCCGGGGATTCGTTGTACATCCCGGCTGGTACTGCGCATGTGGCGAAGAATATTGGTCAAGGCAAAGGCTCGGAACTCGCGACCTATATCGTGAAGAAAGACACGCCGTTGGTGGTGCTGGAAAAGTAAGTGCCCGCTCGCCCGCCTGCACCCATTGGTTCAGGCGGGCTTTTTGCGTTGAAGAACCCATGCAATGCAGCAGGCGACGACGATCAGTCCCAGCGCGACCCTGAAAGTCGTGCGCATTCCTATCGCAATCGCCTCCGGGTGCGCGGTGCTGATGTCGACTGCGGCCGAGGTCAGGACGAACACTGCGCCCATTGCGGATGCGCCTGTGATCAACCCGAGATTTCGCGACAGGCCGAGCATCCCGGCAATCAGGCCCCGTTGATCCGGTTGAACATCGGCCATGACAGCGGCGTTGTTGGCGGTCTGGAACACGGCATAGCCCAGGGTGATGACCACCATGGGCGCGAGGTAGCCGCCGACGCCCAGCGTTTCCGGCAGCATTGATAGCGTGAAGCAACCGAAAACGAGGGCGACGAGCCCGGCGATCGTCATGCGCTGCGTGCCGAAGCGGTCGGCCAAACGCCCGGCGGGTACGCTAGTCAACGCGGCGACCAGCGGACCGACCGACAGCACCAGGCCAAGCGAAACGGCTTCCAAACCAAGCGCCTGCGACAGATAGAACGGCCCGACCACCAGCGTTGCCATCATCACCGTGGTCACCAACAGGTTCATCGCCAGGCTGCAACTGAGCCGCACATCGCGGAACATGGCCGTTCGAATCAGCGGTGCAGCCACTCGCGTTTCAACCCTTACAAATAGGCCAATGCCCAGGCCAGCGGCCAACAACAAGCTGATGTTCAGCGCACCGAAATGGCCGCGCCCGAGCGTCATGGCCAGCGCATAAGCGGCGAGTGTCAGGGTCAGCACCAGTGTGCCCAGCGGATCGAAACCGGCGGTTTTCAGTTTCTGATGATCGGCAGGCAGGTAACGATGGGCGAGGTACAACGTCAGCAGGCCCAAGGGGATGTTGATCAGGAATATCGCCTGCCAACCGAATCCGGCAATCAGCAGGCCACCGAACGACGGTCCCATCGCGGTGCCGATGGCCGACATCGTGCCGAGCAGGCCCATGGCACTGGCGGTCTTTTCCCTTGGCACCGTTTCGCCGACGAATGCCATGGTCAGTGCCATCATGATCGCCGCGCCAAGGCCTTGCAGCGCCCGGGCGCCAATCAGCATCCCGAGGTTGGGCGCAAGGCCACACAGGGCTGAAGCCAGCGTAAACAATCCAATGCCAATCAATAGAAGTCGGCGACGGCCCGTCAGGTCGCCGAGGCGGCCAACGCTGACGATCAGTGTGGTGATGGCCAGCAAGTAAGCCAGGACGATCCATTGCACCTGCGCAAAGGAAGCGTCGAGCGCCAGCGCCAGCGTCGGCAAGCCCACATTGGCGATGCTGGTACCGAGCGATGAGAGCAGCATCGACAGCGACAGGCTGGTCAGCGCCCATCGCACCGACCTCGTCCGCTGCGGACTCTCTACGACTGCTGTTGTGGACGTCATGGCATCGCTCTTTTCTGGCCGCTCCGGATTGGAGCTATCAGAAAATTACACTCACGCCTAACATGGCGGAAGACGCACCGGTTGCACTAAATACGTGTGTTAAACGCCATGTCATATCGTCGCGGGGCACTGCATGTCGAATCCCGATTTCAACTTGTTGATCACCCTTGATGTGTTGCTGGCTGAAGGCACTGTGGCGGGTGCTGCAAAACGCTTGGGCTTGAGCCCTTCGGCAATGAGCCGGGCGTTGGCGCGGTTGCGTGAGACCACCGGCGATCCGTTGCTGGTCCGGGCCGGGCGCGGTCTGGTGCCGACGCCGCGAGCACTTGAACTGCGCGACCGGGTCCGCCAACTGACGCAGGATGTCGAGGCTGTGCTGCGCCCGGCCGAGCAGCCTGACCTCATGCAAGTGGTGCGCACTTTCACGCTGCGTACCCGTGAGGGCTTCGTCGAAAATTTTGGCTCGAGCCTGATCGCTCGCGTTGTTTCTGAGGCCCCGGGCGTGCGGCTGCGTTTCATCCATAAGCCGGACAAGGACAGCGCAGGGTTGCGTGACGGGACGGTCGATCTGGAAACCGGCGTAGTGGGCAAAGCCGCCAGCCCTGAGTTGCATACGCAAGGTCTGTTTCGTGACCGTTTGATTGGCGTGGTGCGCCCGGGGCATCCGTTGAGTCTTGGCGACGTCACGCCTGCGCGCTATGCGGCGGGGCTTCACATCAGTGTGTCGCGCCGGGGGCTGGACAAGGGGGGGATTGATGAAGCATTGCAAGGGCTGGCGCTTGAGCGGCAGATCGTAACCGTCGTGTCCGGATTCTCGACCGCGCTGTCACTTGCACGAACGAGCGATCTGATTGCCACGGTGCCCGAGCGGCATACCACCAACCTGCGATCCGGCATGCACAGCTTTGTACTGCCGCTGTCACTGCCGGAATTTACCGTGGCGATGATCTGGCATCCCCGACTGAATGCCGATCCAGTGCACCGATGGTTGCGAGGTTGCCTGAGGGATGTTTGCGCTACTTCTTAACATCAAACCGGTTATTCCGTTTCTGTCGTTCGACATGAAGGCAATAGCTCTATCGTAGATTCCACGTCTCAGAAGTACTGATTCCGGCGTGTGCCAGCGGCGAGTTCAGTCGCCAGCAAATGCTCGGCCAATACGTCATTGAGAAAGCGGAACTGATCGTTGAGCCCGATCACTTCGTTGTTGAAGTGATTGCCGGCTGCCGGAATCAGCAGGTCTTCGAATTTTTCGTCAAATACCAGGGTCAACACTTTACGAGACTCGTATGACTGCGAGTAATAGTTGGTGCCGAATTCCGGGAAGCTCACGGAAAGGGTGACGGACTGGATCATGACGTGCGCTCCTCGGACAGGACGAACCAGGCAAATGCGCTCAACGTGAAGGCCGTCAGGGCCAGGCAGGTCAGGAGATGGATTAGCATGATTAGACCCTCCGTTTCAGGGTTTGGTGTTGGGTTGAAAGTGATCCTACGCTGACGGTTGTGGGGAGGAAGGCATTCGTGACGATGGTGAATATCGATGGGAGTGATGGCTGGTTTGATGGTGTCTTCCAGGGCCTCATCGCGGGCAAGCCCGCTCCCACAGGGACCGATTTGACTGCGAAACTTGTGGGAGCGGGCTTGCCCGCGATGAGGCCTTGAGCAACACCAGGAAATGCTGCCACCTATACTCAAATCAGGGCATTTTCGAACCCGGACATTCCGCCCGGAACCGAATTCAGGAAACCGCGATCTTGAACCTGCGTTCGCTGATCGTCGTCGTGCTGGTGGTGTTGGCGGGATGCGCCACGTCCCCGCGTGCCCCTGTGGAAGTGCCGCAAGTGATGATTGCCCCGAGCACCTGGCAGCAAGTCGACCGGGAAATTATCGATGCGTCGCAATCGGCCACCGATCAGACCAAAATCTACGCGCGCGGGGCCATGGATTACTGGCGCACGCGGGTCTATCAGTTGACCGAAGAGAATTTCATTCCCTGGTTCAGCAGTTACTGGACCCAGGAGTGGCTGTCGATGAAGGTCAGTTGGTATTCCATCAGTAGTAACAAAGACGAGCAAGATGCTTCGGCAAAGCGACTGGCCGCTTATTTGCTGGAGAAATATCAGGAGAAAGTGCTGGCTCCGGCGGCGCTGGAGGTTGATCCGGATGCGATCCTCAGTCTGGCGGCGGCGTTCTATGTGGACATTCTCAAGGAAGACTTGCAGAAGATTTCCCAGCGTCATGGCGTGCCAATGGCTCAGCTCAATGGCCGCATCCAGAAAGTCCCGGCGATTGCCCTTGGGCCGCCAGCTGCCAGGAATGCCTCGCTTTACCAAGTGGTACACACCGAGCAATTGACCGCGTTGCCGGCGTACGCCGCGTTGGTCGACAAGGTCCATAAGGCGGGTGGCGACAAGGGCGTTGGCTCGACGGACACCGCCATGGCGCCGGTGGCCAAGCGCGCCAGTCAACGGATGGAAGCCGAGATGGCCCCGCGCGGGGCGGCCAGTGCGGTGGCGGCGGTTGCGGGAAAACTGGCCGGTGCGTTGATTTCAGTCGGCGTGGCGGGGGTTCGGGCGATCATTCAGGCCAACGACCGGCCGGACAGCGAAGCGCTGATCCGCAGCAGCCTGGGCAACACGTTCGACAAGGCCTGGACGAAGCTGGTGCAGAACCCGACCACCGGTGTGATGGCGGGCACCTTGTACATGGCGGCGCAGATAGAGGGGAGCCTGGCGCAGAGTGCCGTGCCGTCGGTCGGTTCGGATGGAGGGTCTGTCGATTGGAGCCCGACCCAGTCGACTAATCAGCAGATCAGCCCATGACCCAAGGAGAACCCTCATGTCTTATGTTGATGGCTTTGTCATTGCTGTGCCCACCGCCAACCGCGAAAAATTCAAGAAGCACGCCGAGGAGGCCGCCGCCATTTTCATAGAAAACGGCGCGCTCAGCCTCGCCGAGTGCTGGGGTGACGACGTGCCTGACGGCAAGGTGACCTCATTTCCCATGGCGGTGAAACTCAAGGAGGACGAAACCGTGGTGTTTTCCTGGATCGTCTGGCCGGACAAGTCCACCCGTGACGCCGGAATGGCGAAACTGATGACCGACCCGAGGGTACAACCCGACGTCAACCCAATGCCTTTCGATGGTCAGCGGATGATATTCGGCGGTTTTGAAATGATCGTGAAGGCTTGAACTGATATCGCAGGGTCATTCCGCCGCCGGGGTGATCCTGCAACTCTTGCGATTGCGGATTTCGAGGTCGGTCGGCCGCTCCCGAATGAACTCGAAACGCGGCTCGCCTTCGCTGTAATGCACCAGCCAGCCCCATTCCAGCTCGAACTCATCCTGACCGGGTTTGGGCGGCGCGGCCCACCATGGTTCCTTGCTGAGGATTTGTCGCATGGTCCCCTCCGGTTGATTCGCTTGCTTCAACTATAACGCCATACCTTGTGGCGAGGGAGCTTGCTCCCGCTTGAGTGCGCAGCGCTCACAAAATGGTCGGGGCCGCTGCGCAGCCCAGCGGGAGCAAGCTCCCTCGCCACGGGTTAGTGGTGTGATGATTTCCATCGGGCGATTCGGGCGATGCCGATGGCTGAGTGGGTTCAGGATCCGACGTGTGAGAGTGGCTTTGCCCTGTACCCCACCCGCAATATCCCAAGGCAGCCGTATTTGTGGCGAGGGAGCTTGCTCCCGCTTGAGTGCGCAGCGCTCACAAAATGGTCGGGGCCGCTGCGCAGCCCAGCGGGAGCAAGCTCCCTCGCCACAGGTTCAAGCGATTTCTTTGTACACTCATGCGATATCCCGCTGAGGTGTCATGCATGAATGACGAATCCCGCGAACCGTTCAAACGGCTGTTCTTCGCGCTGGACTGCCCACCTGCACAACGCAAGGTCATCGCCCATTGGCGTAGCGCCTTGCAATTGCGCAGCGGTCGCCCGGTGCCGGTTGAGAATTTTCATCTGACCTTGAAGTTTTTGGGCTCTGTTGGGATCGCGCAGATCGCGGACATCTGCACGGCGGCCGCGTCGGTGCGCACGCCGGGTGAGCGCCTGACCGTGGCGCTTGATCGGCTGGATGTCTGGCGCAGGGCAGGGGTCCTGGTGCTGGCGCCCGAGCAGGCATCACCAGCATTGTTGCGGCTGGTGTATGACCTGGAACAGGCGTTATTGCCGCTTGGTCTGGAGGATGCGCCACGGGAATTTCGTCCGCACCTGACCTTGGCGCGTGACTATCGGGCACCGGTTCCCGAGTCCGCTACGCCCCCCGAATTTATCCTGCGCGCCGATCGCTTCACCCTGTTCGAATCGCACAAGGGTCGCTATCGCGCGTTGGCCGAGTGGCCGTTGGGCGGCGCTTGATCGCGAACAAAAAAAAGGCGCCCGAGGGCGCCAAACTTCACCTTAACCGAGGAGCCAGGTGAGCGATGCAGCGGTGGTAAGGCGCTGCATGAATGGAAATCGGTGGATCTGATTTGTATGTTGGATGTAATGGCCCCATCGCCAGCAAGCCGGCTCCTACAGGAGATGTATACGGTCACTGACCATTGTAGGAGCCGGCTTGCTGGCGATAGCGCCTTGCGCTTCAGCGATTATTTACCGAGTTTCACCTTGGTCCAGCCACGGGTCATGATCCGCTGCACGGCTATCGGCTGGTCAGGAATGGCATACAACGTGGCCATCACCGCTTCGGGCGGGTACGAGCCCGGTTCGTTGCGAATCGCTTCATCCACCAACGGCGTAGCCGCCGCGTTGGCGTTGCTGTAGCCGATGTTGTTGGTGATCTCGGCGATGATGTCCGGGCGCATCAGGAAGTTCATGAACAGGTAAGCGTTCTCGACGTTGGCGGCATCGCGCGGGATCGCGACCATGTCGTAGAAACTGCCGGCGCCTTCTTTCGGGATGCTGTAGTCGATCTTCACCTTGTCCCCGGCTTCCTGGGCGCGGGCCTTGGCCTGCAGCACGTCGCCGGAATAACCGACGGCCACGCAGATGTTGCCGTTGGCCAGGTCGGAGATGTACTTCGACGAATGGAAGTACGCCACCGACGGGCGAATCTTCATGAACAGCGCCTCGGCTTCGGCGATGTGCGCCTTGTCCTGATCGTTCACCGGGTAGCCCAGGTAGTGCAGGGCAGCAGGGATCATTTCGGTCGGCGAATCGAGGAAACTGATGCCGCAGGCTTTGAGTTTTTCCGCGTTTTCCGGCTTGAACAGCAAGTCCCAGGAGTTGGTCGGCGCGTTGGCCCCGAGCACTTCCTTGACCTTTTCCGGGTTGAAGCCGATGCCGATCGAACCCCACATGTACGGGAACGCGTGGCCGTTATCCGGGTCGCTGGCGGAGGCGTTTTTCAGCAGCACCGGATTGAGATTCTTCCAGTTCGGCAGCTTGGATTTGTCCAGCTCCTGATAGACGCCAGCCTTGATCTGCTTGGCCAGGAAACTGTTGGACGGCACGACGAGGTCGTAGCCGGATTTGCCTGCCAGCAGGCGTGCTTCAAGGGTTTCATTACTGTCGAACACATCGTAGGTCACTTGGATCCCGGTCTCGTCTTCGAACTTCTTGACGGTGTCCGGGGCAATGTAATCCGACCAATTATAGACGCGCAGAACCTTGTCATTGGCCTGGGCGCCAGAGGCGATCGCGCCCAATAAGGACAGTGTCAGCAGAGTCCTGCCAAACATTTTCATCGGTACAACTCCATTTTTCTTATTCAGAACACAAAACCTGTGGCGAGCGAGCTTGCTCGCGCTTGAGTGCGCAGCGCTCTCAAGATTTTTGGGGCCGCTTCGCAGCCCAGCGGGAGCAAGCTCACTCGCCACAATGGGATTGCCATTACCTCAGGCGGTGGCTCCAGCCATTTGCTTCTTCGGTTGTTGCCACGACTCGCTCGCCGTCTGTTCCATCGCTTCCTGGATCGCGCGTTTACGGCTGGCTTCGGCGCGGCGGCTGAAGTACCAGACCATGAAAGTCACGATCGACACGGCCAACAAAATCAGACTGGCCACAGCGTTGATCTCCGGCTTCACGCCCAGACGCACCGCCGAGAACACTTCCATCGGCAGAGTCGTGGAACCCGGACCGGAGACGAAGCTCGCCAGCACCAGGTCATCCAGCGACAGGGCAAACGACATCATGCCGCCGGCCGCCAGTGATGGCGCAATCATCGGAATGGTGATCAGGAAAAATACCTTGAACGGCTTGGCCCCGAGGTCCATGGCCGCTTCTTCGATGGACAGGTCCAGCTCGCGAAGGCGGGCGGAGACTACCACTGCCACGTAGGCGGCACAAAACGTGGTGTGGGCGATCCAGATCGTGACAATGCCACGTTCCATCGGCCAGCCGATCAACTGCGCCATGGCCACGAACAGCAGCAACAGCGACAGACCGGTAATCACCTCAGGCATTACCAGCGGCGCGGTGACCAGTCCGCCGAACAGCGTGCGGCCCTTGAAGCGCGTAACGCGAGTCAACACGAATGCCGCCAGCGTCCCCAGTGCTACCGCGGCAATCGCGGTGTAGCAGGCGATTTCCAGCGAGCGCACCACCGAGCCCATCAACTGTGTGTTGTCGAGCAGGCCGGCGTACCACTTGAACGACCAGCCACCCCACACCGTCACCAGTTTCGAGGCGTTGAACGAGTAGATCACCAGAATCAGCATCGGCAGGTAGATGAACGACAGGCCGAGCACCAGCATCAATTTTGAAAAACCGAAACGCTTCATCCCCGTGCCTCCATCTCTTTGGCCTGACTGCGGTTGAACAGCAGAATCGGCACAATCAGGATCAACAGCATCACTACCGCCAGGGCGGACGCCACCGGCCAGTCGCGGTTATTGAAGAACTCTTGCCACAGCACGCGGCCAATCATCAGGGTCTCGGGACCGCCCAGCAGTTCCGGGATCACGAACTCACCCACCACAGGAATGAACACCAGCATGCAGCCGGCAATGATGCCGTTCTTGGCCAGCGGTACGGTGATTTTCCAGAAGCTGTTGAAGGTGCTTGAGCCGAGGTCCGACGCCGCTTCCAGCAAGCTCTGATCGTGCTTCACCAGGTTGGCGTAGAGCGGCAGGATCATGAATGGCAGGTAAGCGTAAACGACCCCGATATACACGGCGGTGTTGGTGTTGAGGATCTCGATCGGGTGCGAAGTCAGGCCGGTCCACATCAGGAACCCGTTGAGCAAACCGTTGTTGCTGAGGATGCCCATCCACGCGTAGACGCGGATCAGGATCGCGGTCCAGGTCGGCATCATGATCAACAGCATCAAGACGTTTTGCGCTTCCTTGCTCGCCTTGGTGATCGCGTAGGCCATCGGGAAACCGATCACCAGGCACGCCAGCGTGCTGAACAGCGCGACCTTCAACGAACCGAGATAAGCCGAGAGGTACAACTCGTCTTCACCCAGCAAGGTGTAGTTGCCGATGTTGAGCATCAACTCGAATTTCTGCTCGGTGTAGGTATAGATCTCCGAGTAGGGCGGAATCGCCAGTGCGGCTTCCGAGAAGCTGATCTTCATCACCAGGAAGAACGGCAACATGAAGAACAGGCACAGCCATACGAACGGAATGCCGATGACCAGTTTTCGCCCACTGGGCACCAGGCGCAGGAATTGCTGATTGAAGGTTCTCATGCGCGCAGTACCACGCCGCTGTCATCTTCCCACCACACGTAGACCTGATCGTCCCAGGTCGGACGTGCACCACGGCGTTCGGCGTTGGCCATGAACGACTGCACCACCTTGCCGCCAGGCAGCTCGACGTAGAACACCGAGTGGCCGCCGAGGTAGGCGATGTCGTGCACCTTGCCGCTGGACCAGTTGTAGCGGGCGTCGGGCTTGGTGGTGCTGACCAGCAGTTTTTCCGGGCGGATGGCGTAGGTGATCGACTTGTCCTGCACCGAAGTGCTGACGCCGTGACCGACGTAGATCTTCTGTTCCAGGTCTGGACTGTGGATGATCGCGTGACCTTCCAGGTCTTCTACCACGGTGCCGTCGAAGGCGTTCACGTTGCCGATGAATTCGCAGACCATGCGGCTGACCGGCGCTTCATAGATGTCGACCGGGCTGCCGATCTGGGCAATCCAGCCCAGGTGCATGATCGCGATGCGCTGGGCCATGGTCATGGCCTCTTCCTGGTCGTGGGTCACCATCACGCAGGTCACGCCGACGCGCTCGATGATTTCCACCAGCTCCAGTTGCATCTGCGAACGCAGCTTCTTATCCAGCGCGCCCATCGGTTCGTCGAGCAACAACAGCTTCGGACGTTTGGCCAGGGAGCGGGCCAACGCCACGCGCTGACGCTGACCGCCGGACAACTGATGGGGTTTGCGCTTGGCGTATTGGGTCATGTGCACCAGGCGCAGCATTTCTTCTACGCGGGCGTCGATTTCTGCGGCGGGCAAACGGTCCTGCTTGAGGCCGAAGGCGATGTTCTGCGCCACCGTCATGTGCGGGAACAGCGCGTAAGACTGGAACATCATGTTGATCGGACGTTCGTACGGCGGCATGTCGGTGATGTCGACACCGTCGAGTAGAATCCGCCCTTCGGTCGGGCGCTCGAAGCCGGCGAGCATGCGCAGCAGCGTCGATTTACCGGAACCGGAACCACCGAGCAGGGCGAAGATTTCGCCCTGATGGATTTCCAGGGACACATCGTCCACGGCGGTGGTTTCGTCGAACTTCTTGGTGACGCGATCGACTTTCACCAACACCTTTTTCGGTGCCTGGTGACCTTCAAGAGCCTTCCTGTAAATGCTGGAGGCGTTTGCCATGTGAAACTCCCAACAGGTTTCAGTCGTCGGGCCAACGCGGCCTGACTTAATAGTTGATTGCAAACCCTGCCGGGTGCGGTCCCCTGTAGGAGCTGGCTTGCCAGCGATGAGGCCCTGACAGTCGATATCATTGTTGACTGACAGACCGCCATCGCTGGCAAGCCAGCTCCTACAGATCCGCGCACCCGTTCGGGTTAATTCGGCGCTGCCATCCTGGCTGCCTGGTAGTGCTTGTTGTTATTGCAGTGTGTTGTTGTCGTGAGTCACGGATGCACAGAAGCGCACCCGCCAGACACACGGGGGCAGTAATTTGATTAATCGGGTTTTAAGTCAGCGCGAGTTACGCAGCGCCGCCCGTTGCCGGCACGCTTCGCCGAACGCCTGGAAAATCTTCAAGTAGGGCGGGTTGTCCAGAACCTGCCATTCCGGGTGCCATTGCACGCCGAGGGCGAAGGCCTTGCTGTTTTCCACCGAGACCGCCTCGATCAAGCCATCGGGCGCGACGGCTTCGGCGCGCAGGCCGGGAGCGAGTCGGTCGATGCCTTGGCTGTGAATCGAGTTCACCTGGAATTCCGAAGGCAGATCCAGCGCTTCGAACACACCGCCCACCTGCACACTGACGTCATGCGCCGGTGCGTACTGCACCGCCAGGTCGGGATGGTTGGCTTCGCGATGATCGAGGAAGCCGGGGAGTTCATGGACCTTCTGATGCAGGCTGCCACCGAACGCCACGTTCATCTCCTGAAAGCCCCGGCAGATGCCGAGCACCGGAACGCCCGCCGCAATGGCCGCGCGAATCAGGGGAAGGGTGGTGGCGTCCCGCGCCGGATCGTGATCCGTGCCGGGGGCGCTGGCCGGGCCTTGATAGTGGAAGGGTTCCACGTTCGACGGCGAGCCGGTCAGCAACAGACCATCGAGCTGCGGCAGCAGGTCTTCGATTTCGGTCAGTTCAGCCAGGGAAGGAATGACGACAGGCAGCCCCAGCGCCGCAACGCTGACAGCACGCAAGTACTTGTCGCCGCTGACGTGGTAGGGGTGCAGGCCAATCTGTTTGACGCATGCAGTAACGCCGATCAATGGCTTGAATGCCATTTTTATCACCTCGAAGTTTCACACTTGAACGAGCTTTTCCGGAGCTTAGCCTTGTTGATTTTAATTAACAACTCTCATGTAAAAAATTCTAAACGCCGCACGTCTGAAGCTGAGGATTTACATGTGTTCCAAGGATGATTTGGCACTCTTGTGCCGCTCAGAGGCCCGAAAATAAACGTTGAAAGGCCAAGTGTTCGCTATTGACTTCACTTTGCCTTTCGGATTGACTGGCTGCGTGAAAGGGCGGTGAACATAATAATTAACAGTAGAAAATAGGTGCATCATGTCGGTCCCTCTGCGTACCGTTCAACTCAACGAAGCAAACGCATTCCTTAAGAAATATCCTGAGGTTTTGTACGTCGACCTTCTGATTGCGGATATGAACGGTGTGGTGCGCGGTAAGCGCATCGAACGCACCAGTCTTCATAAGGTTTACGAGAAAGGCATCAACCTGCCGGCGTCGCTGTTCGCTCTGGACATCAATGGCTCCACGGTGGAAAGCACCGGCCTGGGCCTCGACATCGGCGACTCCGATCGAATCTGCTACCCAATCCCTGGCACCCTGAGCATCGAGCCATGGCAGAAGCGCCCAACCGCGCAACTGTTGATGACCATGCACGAACTGGAAGGCCAACCGTTCTTCGCCGACCCGCGTGAAGTGCTGGCCAACGTCGTGCGCAAGTTCGATGAAATGGGCCTGACCATCTGTGCCGCGTTCGAACTGGAGTTCTACCTGATTGACCAGGACAACGTGAACGGTCGTCCGCAGTCGCCACGTTCGCCAGTATCGGGCAAGCGTCCGATGTCGACCCAGGTCTACCTGATCGACGATCTCGACGAATACGTCGATTGCCTGCAAGACATCCTCGAAGGCGCGAAAGAGCAGGGCATTCCGGCTGACGCCATCGTCAAGGAAAGCGCCCCGGCGCAATTCGAAGTCAACCTGCATCACGTGGCTGACCCTATAAAGGCTTGCGACTACGCGGTCTTGCTCAAGCGTCTGGTGAAGAACATCGCCTACGACCACGAGATGGACACCACCTTCATGGCCAAGCCGTATCCAGGCCAGGCGGGCAACGGTCTGCACGTACACATTTCGATTCTGGATAAAGAAGGCAACAACATCTTTGCCAGCGAGGATCCCGAGCAGAACGCCGCGCTGCGACACGCGATCGGCGGTGTGCTCGAGACCCTGCCGGCGCAGATGGCGTTCCTCTGCCCGAACGTGAACTCGTACCGCCGTTTCGGTGCACAGTTCTACGTGCCGAACTCGCCGAGCTGGGGCATCGACAACCGTACCGTTGCGGTCCGCGTACCCACCGGTTCGCCGGATGCAGTGCGTATCGAACACCGTGTGGCTGGCGCCGATGCCAACCCGTATCTGCTGATGGCTTCGGTTTTGGCCGGTGTGCATCACGGTCTGACCAACAAGATCGAACCGGGCGCCCCAGTGGAAGGCAACAGCTACGAGCAAAACGAGCAGAGCCTGCCGAACAACCTGCGCGACGCACTGCGCGAGCTGGACGACAGCGAAGTCATGGCCAAATACATCGACCCGATGTACATCGACGTGTTCGTGGCGTGCAAGGAGAGCGAGTTGGCCGAGTTCGAGAACTCCATTTCGGACCTTGAGTACAACTGGTACTTGCACACCGTTTGACGGCGTTGGCGGCGTACACAAAACCTGTGTACACCGCCAACCCTGTAGGAGCTGCCGAAGGCTGCGATCTTTTGATCTTGATTGAAAAAAAGCAAAGTCAAAAGATCGCAGCCTTCGGCAGCTCCTACAGGGACCGTATTTCAAATTTTTGATTTTGACGGGCCTCAGTCCCGCGATCACCTTTATCCCTGCGTCGAGTCACAACCATGACAATTACTCGCAGCGACTGGGAGCAACGCTTCCAGTCCCTGACCATCGAAAGCCGCGCCTTCATCGACGGCCAATATTGCGCAGCCGCCAGCGGCGCCACGTTCGAATGCATCAGCCCGGTGGACGGTCGCTTTCTGGCGAACGTGGCCAGCACCGACGAAGCCGACGCGAACGCCGCAGTCGCCGTCGCACGCCGCACCTTTGAATCCGGCGTCTGGTCCAACCTGGCCCCGGCCGAGCGCAAGCGCATCCTGATCCGTTTCGCCGATCTGATCCTGGCCAACCGGGAAGAACTGGCGTTGCTCGAAACCCTCGACATGGGCAAGCCGATCAGCGACGCCATGAGCATCGACATCCCGGCAGCCGCCAACGCGATCCGCTGGACCGCCGAAGCCATCGACAAGATCTACGACGAAGTCGCCGCCACGCCACACGATCAACTGGGTCTGGTGACGCGCGAAGCGGCTGGCGTTGTTGCCGCCATTGTGCCGTGGAACTTCCCGCTGATCATGGCCAGCTGGAAATTCGCCCCGGCCCTGGCAATGGGCAACTCTTTCATCCTCAAACCTTCGGAAAAGTCGCCGCTGACCGCGATCCGTATCGCGCAACTGGCGCTGGATGCGGGCATCCCCAAAGGCGTGTTCAACGTCCTGCCGGGCTACGGCCACACCGTTGGCAAGGCATTGGCGTTGCACATGGACGTTGACGTGTTGGCCTTCACCGGCTCCACAGCGATTGCCAAGCAGCTGATGATCTACGCCGGGCAAAGCAACATGAAACGCGTTTGGGCTGAAGCCGGTGGCAAGAGCGCCAACGTGGTGTTCGCCGACGCACCGGACTTGCGCGCCGCAGCGCAGGCCGCCGCTGGCGCCATCGCGTTCAACCAGGGCGAGGTCTGCACCGCAGGTTCGCGTTTGCTGGTGGAGCGTTCGATTCGCGAGCAGTTCATACCGCTGTTGGTGGAAGCGCTGCAAGCCTGGAAACCAGGGCATGCCCTTGATCCTTCGACATCGGTCGGCGCAGTCGTCGATCAGCGTCAACTGGACAACGTGCTGCGCTACATCGGCATCGGCAAAGAGCAGGGCGCCCAACTGATCGCGGGCGGCAGCCGCACCCTGGAAGACACCGGTGGCCAGTACGTGGAACCGACGATTTTCGACGGTGTGACCAACGCCATGACCATCGCCCAGGAAGAAATCTTCGGCCCGGTGCTGTCGGTCATCACGTTCGACACGGCGGAAGAGGCTCTGGCGATTGCCAACGACAGCATTTACGGCCTGGCCGCCGGTGTGTGGACCAGCAACCTGAGCAAGGCCCACACCTTCGCCCGTGGCCTGCGCGCCGGCAGTGTCTGGGTCAACCAGTACGACGGCGGCGACATGACCGCGCCGTTCGGCGGGTTCAAGCAGTCCGGTAACGGACGGGACAAATCGCTGCACGCGTTCGACAAGTACACCGAGCTCAAAGCGACCTGGATCAAGCTTTAATAACAATAAAGCGGCGGTCGCCGGCTCTGTCGGCGGCCATCGGAGAAGTCTATGAAACAAGCACATGTAAACAGCTACTACGCCGCCACCCGCAACTTCACCGGCGATTTCCCGGTGCTGGAAGGGGCGGTTGATTGCGACGTCTGCGTGATCGGCGCCGGCTACACCGGCCTGTCCTCGGCGTTGTTCCTCGCTGAAGCCGGCTACAGCGTCACCGTGCTGGAAGCCGCCAAAGTCGGCTTCGGTGCCAGCGGTCGCAACGGCGGCCAACTGGTCAACTCCTACAGCCGCGACGTCGATGTCATCGAAGAGCGCTACGGCGACAAGACCGCCGAAGTCCTCGGCAGCATGATCTTCGAAGGCGCCGACATCATTCGTCAGCGCATACAGCACTACGACATTCAGTGCGATTACCGTCCCGGTGGCATCTTCGCGGCGATGAACAAGAAGCAGCTCAAAGGCCTGGCCGAGCAGAAGAAGAGCTGGGAACGCTACGGCAACAAGAACCTGACACTGCTCGGCGAAGCCGACATCAAGCGCGAAGTCGGTTCCGATGCCTACGTCGGCGGTCTGCTGGACATGCAGGGCGGCCACATTCACCCGCTGAACCTGGCTCTTGGCGAGGCTTCGGCAATCATCGGCCTGGGCGGCAAAATCTACGAACAATCGGCTGCGGTGGAAATCACCTACGGCGAGCCCATCACCGTGCGCACCGCCAAAGGCCTGGTGAAAGCCAAGTACCTGCTCATCGCCGGCAACGCCTACCTGCCGCAGGGGCTCGACAACCGCGTGACCAGCAAGAGCATGCCGTGTGGTTCGCAGATCGTCGTCACCGAGCCGTTGTCGGAAAAACAGGCCCGCAGCCTGATCAAAAACAACTACTGCGTTGAAGACTGCAACTACCTGCTCGACTACTACCGCCTGACGGCTGATAACCGCTTGCTCTACGGCGGTGGCGTGGTCTACGGCGCCCGTGAACCGGACGACATCGAGCAACTGATCCGCCCGAAAATCCTCAAGACCTTCCCGCAGTTGAAGGACGTGAAAATCGACTACCGCTGGACCGGCAACTTCCTGCTGACCATGTCGCGCATGCCGCAATTCGGCCGTATCGAGAAAAACGCTTACTACATGCAGGGCTACAGCGGCCACGGCGTCACCTGTTCGCACCTGGCCGGCAAGTTGATCTCGGAAATGATCCGTGGCGACGCCGAGCGTTTCGACGCGTTTGCCTCGCTGCCGCACATGCCGATGATCGGTGGCCGTACGTTCTCGGCGCCGTTGACCGCCCTCGGCGCCGTGTACTACTCGCTGCGCGATCGTTTCGGCATCTAAGCATTACCTCACCGGCGGCTACCTCATCAGGTGCCGCCGGTTTTTACCTGAAACACCACATTCCCCTGTAGGAGCTGCCGCAGGCTGCGATCTTTTGATCTTGATCTTAAAAACAAAATCAAAAGATCGCAGCCTTCGGCAGCTCCTACAGCTACACCACCAAACGTGATTTAATAGCCGCCTTTCACGTTTCCGGGACCGGAAAAACGGCGTAATTCGCGCCTGCTCCTCACCCCTTACGTTCCAAGCACATAAGGCTGTCATGGACACGGGCTCACGACTCAAATTAGTACGCGAAAGCTACAAACTGTCCCAGCGCGAGCTGGCCCGGCGTAGCGGCGTCACCAATGCCACCATCTCCCTGATCGAACAGAATCGCGTCAGTCCTTCCGTCAGCTCATTGAAAAAGCTGCTCGAAGGCATTCCCATGTCCCTGGCGGACTTCTTCACTTTCGATCAACCGCCACGCGAGCACCAATACGTCTTCCGCGCCAACGAACAACCCGACCTCGGCCGCCACGGCCTGCGCCTGCTGCTGATCGGCGCGTCTGTACCGAGTCGGCAAATGCGTCTGCTGCGTGAACAGTACGCGCCAGGTGCAAGTTCCGGGGAAGAGCCGATTGTGCATTCCGAAGGCGAGGAGTGCGGGCTGGTGACGCGGGGTACGGTTGAGTTGACGGTGGATGGTCAGATCAGTGTGCTCAATGCCGGGGACGGGTATTACTTTCCGACCACCTTGCCGCATCGGTTTCGCAATATCGGTCAGGATGAGGCGGAAATCATTAGTGCGAACACGCCGGCGAACTTCTGATTTTTCAGGCGCGCTACTTTTGATGCCGACCAACGTATGAAAACGTGTCGCCATTTTAAATGACTGGGCCTTCGAGAATAATGTGGCGAGCTACCATGTAGACTGCCACATTATTTTAGTTGTGAAGTTTCCAGCACTAAAATACGTCTGAGCCAACGGTCTATAAGGGACGTTTATACAAGAAGTTAAAATCTAAGCAATGATTCACGGTATTTGTCCAGGTTGCAGAATTTGTTTCCACGTCCAAAACCACCCTCCACCATCTGGGCCATCAAAATCAACCGCGATACCTACCTGGTAAGGATCGTACCAATAATTGATTACGCGCATTGATACCTCGTAATTGTGCCAAGCTCCATCTTGCCACATCGCATCAGGGGAATTAACTTGACTAATATATGGGCCTCGTTTTGTCGCGATATTAATATTTGCCCGAAACTTGTGTGGATAACCAGGTGGTCCGCTCATTATATATCTGGTTGATCTAAATACTAGGTAGTCACCATCTAGTTTGTATTGGAATTCTACGGTTGCGGTGAATCTGTTTGCTCCTCCATCTATCCCTCCGGTTGCAGTAATATGTCCATTTTTTGCATCACTCCAAAATTTTTTTGAAAGGATGGCGTCATAGGGTTCAATGTAACAACCATCTTTCTCAAGATTAATTGTTATGTCGTCGGCTTCTGGTTTTTCCACGGTATCACCTGTCTGGACGGAATTTTTTAAATGCCAGTCAGAGAATAAGCAGTGGTATTTGTTATAGGAGCTGTCATAAATGACAGTTTTATATACTGTTTATTTATATAAAAGTTTATTTTAGGATCAAAGTTATCACAGATCTGATTCGTACTTTGCTTGATGGATAGACGAAGTTTAAAGTTTAATTCCGATGCCCATTCAGGCGTCGTTTGTTTTACTTCGCCTTCCAGTGCCCCCCACCCGATTCGCAATCAATCCTCGCCTGATCAATATACTCTGCACCGTAGTAATAGGTCGTGACCTGAGCATTGTCGGGAATATTCAGCGACTGGCTGTTCTTGTCCTTGCTGGTGGAATGAGGATTGGCCAGCGATTCCTGGGTCAGTGTGGCGATGCACGTGGCCTGATAATGATCGGCGCAGTGTTCGACTTTCTTCTTGGTGCTGGTCAGCATGTCTTTGCTTTCGTTGCTGCATGACCAGTCGATGGAGTTGACTGGCATGCCTTCGTACTCGTAGCAACTGTGGGATTCAACGACGGGAACGGAAGGGCTTTGCGAGCGGGTCAGTACATCGCAGCCTTCGGCGAAGGCAAGGGCAGGACAGAGGCAGGCGATTAGAAGCAGCAGTCGACTGTTCATCGGGGTTTCCTCTCCAAGGGCGCCAAGACTCGGCGCTGACAGAGATTCGAGGCCTCAATGAAGCGCGCGGTTCCATCCAGTTATGGTCGGTGGCGAGGGCGCTTGCTCCCGCTGGGGCGCGAAAGAGGGACTGCTACGCAGTCCAGCGGGAGCAAGCTCCCTCGCCACACGTTTTCGTTGTATTGAGATTTTTATGTAACCAGCGACCTTATTGTCGGGCCTGCGCTGGATCCGGGTTATGCGTGATGTGCTTCGGTCCCGCCAAAGCCCACAAAATCAGGCCAATCAGCGGCACAAACACGATCACCACCATCCACACCCCTTTGGTGCTCGCTTTCCCTTCGCTCTTGCGCAACCGGTTAATGGCCCACAACTCGATCAGCAGAAGAACGGCTGCCAGTACGATCCACGTTGTTTCGATCTGCATTGAGTCACCTCCTGATAGTCTTTCAGTTAGGTGGGCAGGTAGATACAGGGTTCATTTAATTTGCAGTTTTCGAAAGCGGCGAAGGATGATCCGGTGAACGAACTGTCTGCATCGCGTCTAAATTTCAGGGAATATTCCCGTCACGAAGGAACGACTCATGATCAGGTCTCGATCGTTGATTGCAGCAGTTACATGTGTGGCATTGGTTTGTGGCTCAGTGACTGCACTGGCCGACCCTGGTAAAGGTCAGGGTAACGGCAAGGCGGAGCACGGTAACCAGGGCAGCCACGGCAACAAGAGCAAGGATTCCGGGGATTGGAGCCATGGCCCAAGCATCAATCGCGGCAGCGTTTTGGGGGTTATTGGCGAAAACCGTGACTACTGGAACCCGGGTCCGGCCTTGCCTCCGGGCATTCAAAAGAACCTCGCTCGGGGCAAACCACTGCCACCCGGGATTGCCAAGAAACTGGACGGTCGGTTGATTGGCAGGTTGCCGCATTACGACGGCTATGAATGGCAGCAAGTCGGCACGGACTTGATTTTGATCGCGCTGGCCAGCGGGCTCATTTACGAAATTCTCGATGGCGCGTTTGACTAGGGGGCACTTGATCCGTCTGTCGACGAACTTGAACTGTCGGGGCGTTATCGCGTCAAAAAGATTGCGATATCAACCCCCTACGGAAGCAATCATGCTTTTAAAAAACAAGAGTCTCGTAGCCGTTATGTCCTGCGCCCTGATGCTGGCCGCAGCCCCATTACTGCCGAATGATCTGTCTGTCATCAACTCCGCTTTCGCCAAAGAAGGTGGTGGTGG
>NZ_JAGYGD010000027.1:0-86195 GCF_019947275.1 Pseudomonas sp. GL-RE-29 | reverse complement strand
ACAACGCGGCAATGGCGGCTTGTCGATCTCCAATCTGGAAACCTTTTTATGAGTCCTATCTGGCCAGAGGCCTGGCAAAAACCCAAGCCCTGGTCATCCTCGCGCGCAAGCTGTGCCGGGTGGCATTCGCTCTCATGAAAAACCAGAGCGAATACCAGCCGAATTTAAGGCTGCAGGGTTCCCCTGCAACATAGAATCTCCCACACTGATTCGAAGCAAAAAAAAGGGGAGCACATGCCCCCCCGAGGTTTAAAGCGTTGTATCGAGGCTGTTAACTCAGCCTTCGATCTCGATCAGGATTTCGCCCGGGTTCACCCGGTCGCCCTTGGCCACGTGGATGGCGGTGACCTTACCGGCGATGGCAGCCTGGACTTCGGTTTCCATCTTCATCGCTTCGGTGATCAGGACAGCCTGGCCAGCCTTAACGGTGTCGCCTTCCTTGACCAGGACGTCGACGATGTTGCCCGGCATGGTGGTGCTGACGTGGCCCGGTGCAGTGGCTTGCTTGCGCTTGCTGCTGCCGCCGCTGACGAATTCGTTGAGCGGTTCGAACACCACTTCTTCCGGCATGCCGTCGATGGACAGGTAGAAGTGACGCTTGCCTTCAGCCTTGACGCCGACACCGGTGATGTCGACGCGGTAGGTTTCGCCGTGGACGTCGATGACGAACTCGGTCGGTACGCCTTCACCACCGGCCGAGGCGACGCCACCGGCTTCTGGAATCGGCAACAGCACTTCCGGCGTCAGGGTGCCCGCAGCGCGCTCTTCGAGGAACTTGCGGCCGATGTCCGGGAACATGGCGAAGGTCAGCACGTCTTCCTCAGACTTGGCCACGGCGCCGATGTCGGCACGCAGCTTGGCCATTTCCGGCTTGAGCAAGTCGGCCGGGCGAACGTCGATGACTTCTTCGCTGCCGATGGCCTGGCGACGCAGTTGTTCGTTCACGGTGCCCGGCGCCTTGCCGTAGCCACCTTGCAGGTACAGCTTCACTTCGTTGGTGATGGTCTTGTAGCGCTCGCCGGCCAGTACGTTGAAGAACGCCTGGGTGCCGACGATCTGCGAGGTCGGGGTCACCAGCGGCGGGAAGCCGAGGTCTTCGCGAACGCGCGGGATTTCCGCCAGCACTTCGCTCATGCGATTCAGGGCGCCCTGCTCTTTCAACTGGTTGGCCAGGTTGGAAATCATCCCGCCCGGAACCTGGTTGACTTGAACGCGAGTGTCGACGGCGGTGAATTCGCTTTCGAACTGGTGGTACTTCTTGCGCACGGCGTAGAAATACAGACCGATCTCTTGCAACAGTTCCAGGTTCAGACCGGTATCGAATTCGGTGCCTTTAAGAGCAGCAACCATCGATTCGGTACCTGGGTGGCTGGTGCCCGAGGCGAAGCTGGAGATCGCGGTGTCGATGTGGTCGGCGCCGTTTTCGATTGCCTTGAGTTGGCACATCGTGGCCAGGCCAGCGGTATCGTGCGAGTGAATGAACACTGGCAGCGACTGTTCGGCTTTCAACGCCCGAACCAGTTCGCCGGTGGCGTAAGGAGTCAGCAGACCGGCCATGTCCTTGATCGCCACCGAGTCGCAGCCCATGGCTTCCATCTGCTTGGCTTGTGCCACGAACGCGTCGATGGTGTGCACCGGGCTGGTGGTGTAGGCGATGGTGCCCTGGGCATGTTTGCCCGCCGCTTTCACCGCTTCGATGGCCACGCGCAGGTTACGCACGTCGTTCATCGCGTCGAAGATACGGAACACGTCGATGCCGTTGACCGCAGCCTTGGCGACGAAGGCTCTGACCACATCGTCGCTGTAGTGGCGGTAGCCCAGCAGGTTCTGGCCACGCAGGAGCATTTGCAGACGGGTGTTAGGCAGCGCCGCGCGCAGTTGGCGCAGACGCTCCCATGGGTCTTCTTTCAGGAAGCGTACGCAGGCGTCGAACGTCGCGCCGCCCCAGCATTCCAGCGACCAGTAGCCGACTTTGTCGAGCTTGTCGCAGATCGGCAGCATGTCTTCGGTGCGCATGCGGGTGGCGAGCAGCGATTGGTGGGCGTCGCGCAGGATCGTGTCGGTAACGTGGATTTTCTTGCTCATTGTTCTATTCCTCACAGGCCTGCGTGGGCGGCGATGGCGGCGGCGATGGCCAGGGCCAGCTCTTCGGGTTTGCGCTTGATCGAGTAGTTGGTCAGTTCAGGGTGGCTTTCAACGAAGCTGGTGTTGAACTGGCCGCTACGGAATTCCGGGTTACGCAGGATTTCCTGGTAGTACGCGGCGGTGGTCTTGACCCCTTGCAGACGCATGTCGTCCAGGGCTCGCAACCCACGATCCATCGCCTCTTCCCAGGTCAGCGCCCAGACCACCAGTTTCAGGCACATGGAGTCGTAGAACGGTGGAATGGTGTAGCCGGTGTAGATCGCCGTGTCGGTACGTACGCCGGGGCCGCCGGGTGCGTAGTAACGGGTGATCTTGCCGAAGCTTGGCAGGAAGTTGTTTTTCGGGTCTTCGGCGTTGATCCGGAATTGCAGGGCGAAACCACGGTGATGGATGTCTTCCTGTTTCACCGAGAGCGGCAGGCCGGACGCGATGCGAATCTGCTCGCGAACAATGTCGATGCCGGTGATTTCTTCGGTGATGGTGTGTTCCACCTGCACCCGGGTGTTCATCTCCATGAAGTACACCTCGCCCTCGGCGAGCAGGAACTCCACGGTACCGGCGTTCTCGTAACCCACGGCCTTGGCTGCACGCACCGACAGGTCGCCGATGTAGGCGCGCTGTTCCGGGGTCAGTTGCGGGCTCGGAGCGATTTCGATGAGCTTCTGGTTGCGGCGCTGGATCGAGCAGTCACGCTCGAACAGATGCACCACGTTGCCAAAGCTGTCGCCGAGAATCTGCGCTTCGATGTGCTTCGGGTTGACGATGCATTTTTCCAGGAACACTTCCGCGGAACCGAACGCCTTGGTGGCTTCGGAGATAACGCGAGGGAAAGCTTGTTCGAGTTCTTCGCGGCTGTTGCAGCGACGGATACCGCGGCCGCCACCACCGGAGGTGGCCTTGAGCATGACCGGGTAACCGATACGGTCGCCTTCGGTCAGGGCTTCTTCGATGCCCGACACGTTGCCTTCGGTGCCCGGGGTAACCGGCACGCCAGCCTTGATCATGCTGCGGCGCGCTTCAGTCTTGTCGCCCATGCGGCGAATGACTTCAGCCGATGGACCGATGAATTTGATCCCGCGTTCGGCGCAGATGTCTGCCAGCTCGGCGTTTTCCGACAGGAAGCCGTAACCAGGGTGCAACGCATCACAACCGGTTTCCACCGCCAGGTTCACCAGCTTGCGCGGGTTCAGGTAACCGGCCAGTGGCTCGGCGCCAATGCTGTGGGCCTCGTCGGCACGCTTCACGTGCAGGGCATGACGGTCGGCGTCGGAATAGATCGCGACCGAGCGAATGCCCATTTCGGCGCAAGCACGCACGATTCGTACGGCAATCTCACCACGGTTGGCGATCAGGATCTTTGTTATCACTTGGAGTTTCCCTTGAGCCGGTGGTACCCACGACCTGCTAGACCAGGTCTACGCGTGACCAAATGTTTCAATTTGGTCGCGGCTCAACACTAGCGCTCACAAGGAATTAACAAAAATGAATAATTATTGGGTCATGCATAAGTAAAGACTTATAGTTGACCCATCAGCCTACGGCGGGAGCGACTAGATAATGCGTAAGTCATTGATGCGCATGACATTGCGTCAATTGCAGATTTTTAACGAAGTCTGTGATTTGCGTTCCTACAGCCGTGCAGCCGACGAAATGTCGCTCACACAACCGGCTGTTAGCCTACAGATACGTCAACTTGAAGAGCTGATTGGTCAGCCTTTGTTCGATTACGTCGGTAAAAAGCTTTACATGACGGAAGCCGCTGAAGCGTTACAGCGCGCCAGTCGGGACATTTTCGGGCGCCTGGAAAACCTCGATATGCAGCTGTCGGACATGCAAGGGTCGTTGCAGGGCCAACTGAAACTGGCGGTGGAATCCAGCGCCAAGTATTTCGTACCGCACCTGTTCGCTGCCTTCAAGCGCCAGCATCCGGAAGTGAACCTGCAACTGACGGTAGTCAATCGCGGGCAAGTGATTCGACGCCTGTCGGACAACCGCGATGACTTGGTGATCATGTCCATGGTGCCGCAGGACATGGGGCTGGAATTCCTGCCGTTTCTCAACAACCCGATCGTCGCGGTCGCCCCGCCGAATCATCCGCTGTGCCACATGGGACCGCTGCGCTTGCAGGATCTTGAACCTTATACGTTGCTGTTGCGCGAACCCGGTTCCGGGACGCGCATGGCGTGCGAGGAATATTTCAAAGAGAAGCGCGTGCACTTCAACCAGACCCAGGAAGTCTCGTCAGCCGAAGCCCAGCGAGAGTGCGTGCTGGCAGGACTGGGCGTGGCGCTGTTGACGCGCCACGCCCTGAACCTTGAATTGGCGACCGGCGGACTGATCGAGCTACCGGTCGAAGAGCTGCCGCTGTTCCGCAGTTGGTGCCTGGTGCAAGCCAAGGCTAAACGGCTGTCTCCGGTGGCTCACGCATTCCTTGCGTTTGTGCGCAGCGAACGGGTGCAGATCAGCGCCCTGGTTGAGCGTTTCGACGGGAAATCACGGGAGATGCCTGCCAGAAGTTGAGTTCCAACTCGTCAGGAAAATCGCCAATTTCTGCCAGAAGCTGACGACGCTCGCAGCGATCTTCAATGGCGCGGCGGAATTCCATGCGGCGCTGATCTTCTTGCTGACGACGGGTTTTGACAGCGCTGTTGCGTTCTTCGTAGGGCATGGCCATTTCGAGTCTCCCAAGGCGAGTACGGGAGCTTCAAGATAGGCGCGGGGGATGACGGTTTGGCGGCTCAAGCATTACAGACTGATGAAAGTTTTGTTGGCGGCAAGCATACCTGTGGCGAGGGAGCTTGCTCCCGCTGGACTGCGCAGCAGGCCCATTTTTTGGGGCCGCTACGCGCCCCAGCGGGAGCAAGCTCCCTCGCCACAGAGTCCGTGCCAATCCTGGGATCAATCGTCCAGCGCTTTCACCGACTTGGGCGACAACCGCAAGCTGCGAAGGCTGCGCTTGACGCTCTTGAGGTGATTGACCAGGCTCGGCCCGCGCGCCATGGCCACACCCATCGCCAACACGTCGATCACCACCAGATGAGCGATACGCGATGTCAGTGGCGTATAGATCTCGGTGTCTTCGTGCACATCGATCGCCAGATTGACAGTCGACAGTTCCGCTAACGGTGTCTGGCTAGGGCACAGGGTAATCAGCGAGGCACCGCTTTCGCGCACCAGGTTCGCGGTGATCAGCAGATCCTTGGAGCGCCCGGACTGGGAAATACAGATCGCCACATCACTCGGCTTCAAGGTGACTGCCGACATCGCCTGCATGTGCGGATCGGAATACGCCGCAGCGGTCAGCAGCAAACGGAAGAACTTGTGCTGTGCGTCCGCCGCGACCGCACCCGAAGCGCCAAAACCGTAGAACTCGACACGCTGGGCCTGGGACATCAGCGACACCGCTCGCTGCAACTCCACCGGATCGAGCTTCTCGCGAACCTCCATCAGGGTGTGCAGGGTGGTGTCGAAGATTTTCAGGCTGTAGTCGGCGACCGAATCATCCTCATGGATCGCAAACTGGCCGAAGCTGGCGCCGGCCGCGAGGCTCTGGGCCAGCTTCAGCTTGAGGTCCTGGAACCCGGAACAACCGATGGCGCGGCAAAAGCGCACGATGGTCGGCTCGCTGATGCCCACGCTATGGGCCAGGTCGGCCATGGAACTGTGCATCACCGCCGCCGGGTCAAGCAGCACATGATCGGCGACCTTGAGCTCCGACTTGCGTAACAGGTGACGTGACTGGGCGATGTGTTGCAGCAGATTCAAAGGGCTGGACTCTTTGTTATTGGCAAATGCCGGGGATGTAGCACGCTTGTAGTTATACTACATGAATCGGCTTTTTGCCTGCTCAATGCGTTACCGAATCCCTCGATTTCAGGTGCCCGCACCGCATGTAGCACTCGTTTTCATCTCTCTAGCGGGCCACCTTTACACGCCCTTCAATAGTCTTTTTGCTAATTAACTGCGTTATTCATATCAAACGCCATTAATTAAACTCCAGCAAAAACGTACAAAGCCTTACAACTAAATCAAAAATAACCCACCCACCCAACAACCAAGTTAGTTATATTTGTCTCCGCAGGAAGCAATAAATATTAATTACAGGAGTTACACATTTATGAGCATTAAAACCAAAGACTGGACCGCACAAATCGATCGCATGCCGGGAGCCCCATCGTTCCGTACCTACGGCACTGTAACCGTTGCCCACACTGGTATCACACCGAAGCTGGAAATGACCGCACTGCAAGACAAGTCCTTTGACCTGCGCCTGGAACTCAAACTGGAAATCTCCAATGAAGTTTCTCTGCAAGTCGAAAATGACAAGTTTGTTGAATACAAAGTACCGGGCAATTCCAATGTTACCGGCGTCAGCATTTTCTACGAAGACAAGTTGTTGCACCATATTGATAAAGTACTGATTACCAACTAAGCACTTATATCGCTTCCGGCAATTCAGGCGTCCCGCAGACTCAGCTGCTGAGGAACGGGACGCCTCCTTCTCGGCCAGCGGCCTGCGCGTGAAGCAAGCCGGCCATGGTATCAGCCTCTACGGGACGGCTGACCAGATAACCCTGTACCTCATCGCAGCGCTCGGCTTTCAGGAATTCAAGCTGCTCCGGCCGCTCCACCCCTTCCGCCACGACCCTCAACGACAAGCCGTGAGCCATGGCAATGATTGCCCGGGTAATCGCCGCGTCTTCACTGCCCTCCCCCAAGCCACGAATGAACGCCTGATCAATCTTCACGTAATCCACCGGAATGCGCTTGAGATAGCTCAACGATGAATAGCCAGTGCCAAAATCGTCGATTGCCAGTTTCACCCCCAGATCACGCAACTGTTGGAACGTCGCGATGATGTGTTCGACGCTGTCCAGCAACTGGCTTTCCGTGAGTTCAAGCTCCAGGTAGTGCGGCGCCAAGCCGGTTTCTTCCAACACCTGTCGCACCAGACTGACCAGCTTGCCCTGACGCAACTGATGCACCGACAGATTGACCGACACCCGAATCGGCTCAAGTCCCAGGCGTTGCCACTCACAGGCTTGCCAGCAGGCCTGGCGCAACACAAACTCGCCGATCGGGCCAATCAAACCGGTTTCCTCTGCCAGACCGATGAAGTCTCCCGGCGGCACGCGGCCCATGGTCGGATGATCCCAACGCACCAGCGCCTCGGCGGCATTCAGCTTGCCCGTGGCGAGGCACAGTTTCGGTTGGTAGAACACCTTCAACTGCTTCTCTTCAATGGCTTTTCGTAGCTGGTTTTCCAGCTGCAAACGCTCCAGCGTGCTGGCTTGCAGGCTGTCGGTGTAGAACTGAAAATTGTCGCCACCCAGATGCTTGGCGTGTTGCATGGCCATGTTCGACTGGCTGACCAACGCGGAGATTTCCCGTGCGTTGTCCGGCAACAGACTGATGCCCATGGATGCGCTGACCACAAGTTCATGCCCCTCGACAGTCACTGGCAAACGCAATTTGGCGGCCAGTCGCGTTGCCACCCGTGCCAGGCTCGAAAGGTTGCCGTAGGAATTGAACAGCACGGCAAATTCGTCGCCGGACAATCGCGCAATGGTGTCAGCCTCCGGCAACGCGTTGATTAGCCGACGAGCCATTTTCTGCAATAGATGATCGGCGACTTCGTGACCCAGACTATCGTTGAGCTGTTTGAATCGATCCAGATTAATGTGCAGCAACGCCAGGCTGCGATAGCCGCCCTGGCGCACACGCTGATGCGCTTCGTTGAGTCGTTCGCGGAACATCGAGCGGTTGGCCAGGCCCGTGAGCTCGTCGTAATGGGTCAGGTAGCGCATGCGCTCCTCGGACTCACGGCGGGCCGAAAGATCGGCGAAGAAGCCGACAATGTGGCTCACTTTCCCCCGCGTATCGCGCACCGCACTCAGCTGTAGCCATTGCGGATACATCTCGCCATTCTTGCGAGTTTCCACCAGCTCGCCCTGCCAACTGCCATGCTGCTCCAGAGCCTGATGAATCGCTCCGTAGTGCCGGCGGGCATCGCGACTGCACGGCAGCTCGACCACATTGCGTCCCAGCATGTCCTCGATTTCGTAGCCGGTTACGCGGCTGAACGCCTGGTTAGCCGCGATCAGGGCGTAATTCGGATCGAAAATCACGATGCCCTCGCTGGCCGCCTCGAACACGGTGGCCGCCAGTTGCTGCTGCTCTTCCAGCGCTTTGCTGACGCTGATGTCGCGGCGAGTGCCGACCATACGGGTCACCCGACCGTTTTCGGCGCGCTCGACGGCTCGCCCGCGGTCCTCGATCCACACCCAATGGCCGTTGCCATGGCGCACGCGGTACTCAACCTGGTAATCCTCGGTACGCCCCTTCAAATGATCGACCAGCGCCCTTCTCAATGCCGGAAGATCTTCGGGATGCAGGCGTGGCTTGAGATGCCGGAGCATCGCCGTGACGAATTCCGGCTCCAGGCCGAACAGTTCCTGAACCAACGTGTGATGGACTTCATCGGTTTGCAGATTCCAGTCCCACAGCCCCAGTTCACTGGCCTTCAACGCCAGCGCCAGACGCGCCTCACTTTTGCTCAGCGCCTGGTTGGCGGCATCCAGCTCCAGGCTGCGCTGGGCGACACGGTTTTCCAGATCGACCTGGATTTCACGCAATTCGTCCTCGGCACGCCGACGCTGCTCGACTTCCTCTGCCAGTTTCTGATTGAGCTGGTCACTGCGGTTCTGCGCTTGCTGCAAATGTTCGATCAGTGATTGATTCTGGAAGCGTCGCATCAAGCCCCTATCGATCAGCCGATTGACCTGCCAGGCAACGACACTCAACGCACCTAGCAAAATCAGGCCGAACCAGCCCCAGCCCTGCTGTTGTTCGTCACCGCCCCAGAACATATAAGCAATGGCTGGCAACAGGCATGGCAAGGTAAATGACAGGAATGCCGGCAGGCTGACTGCATAGGCCACGCTGGCCGAAAGGGCCGCTGCGCCGATCAGGCCGAAGACCCAGGCTTGCTGGATGAAATTGTCGGCAGGAACCAGCGCGATGCCAGCGCCGGCCAGGGTCAAACCGGTGAGACCGGAACCCAACAAAAACATGCGCCGCCAGATCGGATGGGCCTGACGGTTGGGAATCGCCGAGTCGAAGGCCGCTACCTGGATCACCCGCAACGCCACCAGCGACAACAACCACACCAGCCAAACGGTGACCAGGAAGTATCGCTGCGGACTCCAGAGCAATCCGGCGCAGACAAGACCATTGATCAACATGAAAAGGGTGGGCAGCAAAGAGCCCTGATAAAGCAGGCGCGTGCGTTCAACCGCCATTTCCATGGCGTATTGTTTACGGATAACCCGGGGCTCCACAGTAGGGCCCGACAGGTCAGAGCTGAGGGTCATAGGCAATGTTCTTGTTCTTATAATGATGAGCATGGGCCCGAAACGTCGACGGAGCATACACAAGCAAAGGCCCGGACCAAACTGCTCCCGATCAAAAAACAGACAAAAATTTAAACCACCCGGCCCGGCGCAAAACCCGCCGGACGAGCCCCACCAACGCTTGCAGCCAATGACTGACCGGTCGTCCCTGACGTATCTTTCATCGGCTAAAGCAAAGCGATGTTTGCCCGGTGTGACGCGGCCCCCTAGAATGCCCCGATGCGCGATGATCTCTCCCTTCTGCTGAACTCCCTCAACGATGCCCAACGCCAGGCCGTAGCTGCCGCCGTGGGTCGTCAGTTGGTCCTGGCCGGTGCTGGTTCCGGTAAAACCCGAGTGCTGGTGCACCGTATCGCCTGGTTGATCCAGGTCGAAAACGCCTCGCCCCACTCCATCCTGTCGGTGACCTTCACCAATAAGGCTGCCGCCGAGATGCGCCATCGCATCGAGCAGCTGATGGGTATCAACCCGGCCGGCATGTGGGTCGGCACCTTCCACGGCCTGGCGCACCGCTTGCTGCGGGCGCACTGGCAGGAAGCGGGCCTGAGCCAGACTTTCCAGATTCTCGACAGCGACGACCAGCAACGGCTGGTCAAGCGGGTGATCCGCGAGCTCGGTCTGGACGAGCAACGCTGGCCGGCCCGTCAGGCCCAGTGGTTCATCAACGGGCAGAAAGACGAAGGTCTGCGCCCGCAACACATTCAAGCCAGCGGCGATCTGTTCCTGGCGACCATGCGCAGCATCTATGAAGCCTACGAGGCCGCGTGCCTGCGCGCCGGCGTGATCGACTTCTCTGAACTGCTACTACGCGCCCTCGACCTATGGCGCGATCACCCGGGCCTGCTGGCGCATTATCAAAAGCGCTTCCGGCACATTCTGGTGGACGAGTTCCAGGACACCAACGCCGTGCAGTACGCCTGGTTGCGTCTGCTAGCCAAGGGCGGCGACAGCCTGATGGTGGTCGGCGATGACGATCAGTCGATCTACGGCTGGCGTGGCGCGAAGATCGAAAACATCTATCAGTATTCCGAAGACTTCCCGGACGCCGAAACCATTCGCCTGGAGCAAAACTATCGCTCCACTGCCGGCATCCTGAAGGCCGCCAACGCCTTGATCGCCAATAACACCGGACGTCTGGGCAAAGAGCTGTGGACCGATGGCGGCGACGGTGAAGCGATCAACCTGTATGCCGCGTTCAACGAACATGATGAAGCTCGCTACGTTGTCGAAACCATCGAAAGCGCGCTGAAAACCGGCCTGGCTCGCAGCGATATCGCGATTCTGTACCGCTCCAACGCCCAATCGCGGGTTTTGGAAGAAGCCTTGCTGCGCGAGCGCATCCCGTACCGCATCTATGGCGGTCAGCGCTTCTTCGAGCGGGCGGAAATCAAAAACGCCATGGCCTACCTGCGTTTGCTCGAAGGCCGTGGCAACGATGCCGCGCTGGAACGGGTGATCAACGTGCCGGCCCGTGGCATCGGCGAGAAAACCGTCGAAGCGATCCGCGACCATGCGCGCCACAGCGATGTGTCGATGTGGGAAGCAATGCGCCAACTGGTGGCCAACAAGGGCCTCACCGGTCGCGCGGCCAGCGCCCTTGGCGCGTTTGTCGAGCTGATCGAAAACCTCGCCGCCAAGTGCATGGAGATGCCGCTGCACCTGATGACCCAGACTGTCATCGAGCAGTCGGGACTGATCGCCTACCACGAAGCAGAAAAAGGCGAGAAAGGTCAGGCACGGGTAGAAAACCTTGAGGAATTGGTCAGTGCCGCGCGCAACTTCGAAAACAGCGAAGAAGACGAGGACCTGACGCCACTGGCCGCGTTCCTCGGCCACGCCTCGCTGGAGGCCGGGGATACCCAGGCCGATGAGCACGAAGACAGCGTTCAGTTGATGACCCTGCACAGCGCCAAGGGCCTGGAATTCCCCTACGTGTTCCTGGTGGGCATGGAAGAAGGCCTGTTCCCGCACAAGATGAGCCTGGAAGAACCCGGCCGTCTTGAGGAAGAGCGCCGTCTCGCTTATGTCGGCATCACCCGCGCCATGCAGAACCTGGTGATGACCTATGCAGAAACCCGACGCCTGTACGGCAGCGAGACCTACAACAAGGTTTCGCGTTTCGTACGCGAAGTGCCGAAAGGCCTGATTCAGGAAGTGCGGCTCTCCAACAGCGTCAGCCGTCCGTTTGGCGGCAACCAGTCGATGAGCGGCGGCAGCCTGTTCAGCGGCAGCGAGATTCCGCAGACCGGCTTCAGCCTGGGTCAAACGGTGCGGCATTCGGTGTTTGGCGATGGCGTGATCCTGAACTTCGAAGGCGCTGGCGCACAGGCGCGGGTCCAGGTGAACTTCAGCGAAGGCAGCAAGTGGTTGATGCTGGGGTACGCCAAGCTGGAAGCGATTTAAAGGCTGAAAAGATCGCAGGCTCCTACAGTTTTCACATTCCCCTGTAGGAGCTGCCGAAGGCTGCGATCTTTTCCCTGAGTCCACTGCGGGTTCAAATGAGGCGCGATAACCATGGGCTCAGGCTTCTTTTCTTCCTGGACATTCTGGGCTCTGTTATCGGCGGGATTCGCGGCGATGACCGCGATCTTCGCTAAGATCGGCGTTGAAAACGTCAATTCCGACTTCGCCACGCTACTGCGCACCGTGGTGGTCCTGGTCAGCCTGGCCTTGATTTTGTACGCCACGGACCAATATCAGTCCTTAGGATCGATCTCTGCCAGAAGCTACCTGTTTCTGTTGTTGTCGGGCCTCGCCACCGGGGCGTCTTGGATTTGCTATTTCCGAGCACTAAAAGTCGGACCGGCTTCGCTGGTCGCTCCAGTGGACAAACTCAGCGTTGTGCTGGTGGCCGTGCTGGGTGTGGTCCTGCTGGGCGAGAAGCTCGACCTGCGCCAATGGGGCGGAATCGGTCTGATCACGGCCGGGGTGATCCTGTTGGCGCTACGACGCTAAGCATCTCTCCTACAGAACTTATCCACTCATTCTACAGACCAAAGTTAACAAGCCTTAATGCGCTGACTACAGCTGAATGCAACCTGTCAGGCAAAAGCCCGAAACACTCTGCCGCTAGCCAGTAACACTTCAGCTGTGCAACATGGCGCGCGTGCCTTCCACAAATGGGAATTCCCTATATGAAACGTTTTCTTACCATCGCCATGGCGTTGTGCATCGGCCTGACGATGAGTCTCGACGTCAATGCCGCCAAGCGCTTCGGTGGTGGCAAAAGCGCCGGCGCTGCGCCGACTCACCAAACCAGCCAGATGGCTCCTTCTTCTCCAGGCATGGGCGGCGCTGCGGCGACCGCTGGTGCTGCCGGTGCCGCTGGCGCCGCCGCCAAGGCCGGCGGTGCTTCGCGCTGGCTCGGCCCTCTGGCCGGCATCGCCGCCGGTGGCTTGCTGGCGTCCATGTTCATGGGCGATGGCTTCCAGGGCATGCAGATCTTCGACATCCTGATCATGGCGGTCATCGCCTTCCTGGTCTTCCGTTTCATTGCCGCCCGTCGCCGCAAGCAGCAAGAGCAGTACGCTCCAGCTGGCCACGCGCCGATGCAGCGTGAAGCGTTCGAGCACAAGCCTGCCGGCGGTTCGATCTTCGGCGGTTCGGCTGCTCCTGTTGCCGCTCGTCCGGTAATCAATGCTCCGGCCTGGTTCAATGAAAAGAACTTCATCGAAGCGGCCCGCAATCACTTCCAGTCCCTGCAGCAACACTGGGACGCCAACGAAATGGACAAGATCGCCGAGTTCGTGACCCCGCAGATGCTGGAGTTCCTGAAGCGCGAACGTGCCGACCTGGGCGACGGCTTCCAGTCCACCTACATCGATAACCTCGTTGTGCAACTGGACGGTGTGGATGATCGCGCCGACAAGACCATCGCCACCCTGACCTTTAGCGGCCTGTCGAAAACCTCGCGTTTCGACCAGGGCGAAGTGTTCAGCGAAAGCTGGAACATGGAACGTCCGCAGGGCGAAAACCAGCCTTGGCTGGTGGCTGGTATCCGCCAGAACGGCTGATCACCCTCCGCGATTCACTTGCTGTAATAAAAACCCCGGCCTCTGCCGGGGTTTTCTATTTCGCGGTTGCATCTATAGCGAGCTACTGTATAAACCGCCCCATATAAACCGCGCCATACAAGCAAGAGGATCCCGGACGTGGAAGAAATCATCGAACAACTGCGTGAAGCTAACGAACCGGTACCGGTCCCCTTGGAGCTGCCTGACGAAGACATGCTGGTGGAAATCGAGGAACAACTGTTCATCGACATTCCGTTCGTCTTCAGAGAATTTCTGCTGACTGTCAGCGATGTGGTCTACGGCAGCCTGGAACCCGTGACCGTCACCGACCCGCAGTCTCACACTTACCTGCCGGACGTTGCCGCCAATGCCTGGGATGCTGGTGTTGATCGCAGCCTGATCCCGATCTGCCAGGACGGTGATGATTACTACTGCGTCGAAGAAGACGGCACCGTGGTGCTTTGGCAGGCCGAAGAAGAGCTGATCGCCGAAGAAACCTGGGAGTCTGTGTGGCATTGGGCGCGGGACGTCTGGCTGGAAAGCTGAGTCCGCTGACGCCCCTTTGGGTTAATGCCCCGGCGAATCCTTGTGGTTGTCCAGGGTATCCAGCAAAGCCACCTGCATCCGCGTGTGAACGCGGATAAACCAACGCCACAGTAGCGCCGCCACGGCGGCAGCCACCACGACGATCAGTACCAGCAACTTGTTGGTCGGCAGAATACTGGCCGACAAGGCGGCCAACAGCAGGAAAATCACCAGCAGCGAGAGGATCGGGATCACTTCCGAGATCACCCGCCGCACTCGCTGCGTGTGGCGGCCGGCCATCTCCGGCTTCACACCCATTTCCGCCAGCAACATCGACAGCGCCTTGAGCTTGCGATACGCGGCGATCAGGAATGGCAGCGACAACAAAAGAGCCCCGCCCCAAATCAACGCTTTCTGCCAGCTCGGGTCGCTGATCCAGCCTTGCAGGTGAGTGGACATGCGTTCGGCGAAGTAAGCGCCCGCAAAAAAGATCGCGATCACCAGCGCCAGATTGACGCCCACCTGCAGCAAAATTCGTCGAATCATCGAGGCCAGCAACGCGCCCTTGCCCTGCGGCTGGATGCTGCGCAGCCATTCGCCATACATGCCCAACACCCGACCCAACCGCTGCGGCATCACGGCGGCAAGCTTGATCGACAGAGGGTCTGCGGCGCGAATCAGGTACGGCGTCAGCAACGTGGTGATCACTGAAACGGCCACGGCCACCGGATAAAGGAAGTTACTGGTGACCTGCAGGGTCATGCCCAGCGCAGCGATGATGAAAGAAAATTCGCCAATCTGTGAAAGACCCATACCGACGCGCAGTGAGGTGCGTCCATCATTGCCGGCGATAAAAGCCCCCAGGCCGCAGGACAACATCTTGCCCAGCACCACGGCCACGGTGATCACCGCGATCGGCCAGGCGTATTGCAGCAGGATCATCGGGTCAAGCATCAACCCGATGGCGACGAAGAAAATCGCACTGAACAAATCGCGAACCGGTTCGATCAAGCGCTCGATCTTCAGCAACTGTCGGGATTCGGCCATGATCGCGCCAATCAAAAACGCGCCGAGCACCATGCTGTATTCGAGTTTGACCACCAGCAAACAGAAGCCGAAACACAGGCCCAGCACGGTGATCAGCAGCATTTCGTTGCTTTCGAATTTGGCCACGTAGGCCAGCAAGCGCGGTACCAGCAAAATGCCAATGACCAGCGCGACGATCATGAACAGCGAGAGCTTGCCGACGGTGGAAAACACTTCGCCGGAGCTTACTGTGCCGCTGACTGCGATGCTTGATAGCAAGGCAATGATGCCGATGCCCAGGATGTCTTCAACGATCAGCACACCGAAGATCAGCTGCGCAAAACGCTGATTTTTCATCTTCAGATCATTGAGCGCCTTGACGATGATGGTGGTTGAGGAGATCGCCAGGATCGCACCGAGGAACAGCGAATCCATGGTGTTCCAGTCGAACCAACGGCCGATTTCGTAGCCGATCCAGATCATTAGCACGATTTCCAGAAATGCCGCGATAAACGCTGTAGCACCGACTTTGAATAACTTGCGCAGGCTGAACTCCAGCCCGAGGCAGAACATCAGGAAAATCACCCCGAGTTCGGCCAGGGTCTTGATGGTTTCTTCGTCGTGGATCAGACCGAACGGCGGGGTGTGCGGGCCGATGATGAAACCAGCCACGATATAGCCGAGGACCACGGGTTGTTTGAGCCGGTGGAAAAGCACCGTCACCACCCCTGCGACCAACATGATCACTGCCAGATCCTGAATGAAGCTGATGGCATGCATGGTTTGGGGCTCCTTGGGTGCATGGCTCAAGCGCCAGACGTGTGAAACGTCCGATCGAGCAGAGTAAAAAATCCGCGTTCCGCGTAGGAATTTGCCCGTTGAGCTGGGCTTTTGCAGGGTAACACCGCGACTTCCGGCAGAAAGGCGGTGCAATATATGGAAACAGATCGATCCGGCGTGACGGCGATCAATCGTCCGGCGTCCCGATAACTGTTGGTTTGAAAAAACCGCGCAGGCACCCGCAGAGGTGCGTCCCTCAAATCCTTGCCTTGATCCGTGAGAACGCTATGGAACCCGGAAACGCCCAACTGTCGATGACGGTATTGATGACCCCCGACATGGCCAACTTCTCTGGCAATGTTCACGGTGGCACCCTGCTCAAATACCTCGACGAAGTCGCCTACGCCTGCGCCAGCCGTTATGCCGGCCGCTACGTGGTGACCCTGTCGGTGGACCAGGTGATTTTCCGTGAGCCGATCCATGTCGGCGAACTGGTGACCTTCCTTGCTTCGGTCAACTACACCGGCAACACCTCCATGGAGGTGGGTATCAAGGTGGTGACCGAAAATATCCGCGAGCGCTCGGTGCGCCACACCAACAGCTGTTTCTTTACGATGGTTGCGGTGGATGATCAGCGAAAACCTGCCGTCGTCCCGCCACTGCAACCGCAGAACAGCGAAGACAAGCGCCGTTTCATGCAAGCGCAGCAGCGTCGTCAGATTCGTCAGGAACTGGAAAAGCGCTATCAGGAAATCAAGGGCGACGCATAAAGCAAAAGATCGCAGCCTGCGGCAGTTCCTACAGGAATAGCCTCAGGCTGCGATCTGTTTGTCGTGACCGGATTACAAACTGATAGGCATTGCTTCGAACCGCACCCGCGGATGGGCAATCCGGTCTTGCGCCCGCACCAGTTCCAGCTCGTAGCTGGCGCAGGCCTGAGTTTCCAACAACACCTCATGCACCGCCGATGCGGCGAACTCGAAAGCGGCCACCAGACTATCGCCCAATAACACGCGAGCCAGGAACAACCCGGACGTCAGATCGCCCACGCCTACCGGCTGACGCGGAAACGCCAGCAGCGGACGTTGCAGAAGCCAGCTGCCTTCGGCCGTCACCAGCAGCATCTCAAAGACGTCCGGCGTTTTGCCGGGATAATCCAGGTGCTTGACGAGTATCGCTTTCGGACCACGCGCCAGCAGCGCTCGCGCCATCGCCAGGCAATCGAATAGCGACTGCGGCTTGCGCCCCGAGAAGCTGTCGAGTTCCAGTTGATTCGGGCACATGAAATCCGCCACGGCAGCTGCCTCTTCCAGCAGAAAATCGCTGACTTCCGCCGGCACGCTGCAGCCCTTCTCCGGATGCCCCATCACCGGGTCACAGAGGTACAGCGCCTTGGGATTCATCGACTTGATCCGCGCCACGCCGGTCAGGATTGCCCGGCCCTGGGCAGCGCTACCCAGATAGCCGGACAGAACTGCATCGCAATTGCCCAATTCGCCAATCGCCGCAATGCCTTCCACCAGATCCGGAATCTGGTGGGGTGCGAGCACATCTCCAGCCCATTGGCCGTACTGGGTATGGTTGGAGAACTGTACGGTATTGAGCGGCCAGACATTCACTCCAACCCGCTGCATCGGGAAAACCGCGGCACTGTTGCCGGCGTGACCGAAGACTACGTGGGACTGGATAGCGAGCAGATGGGGCGTACGTTTCATGCGGTGTGTTATCCGTAAAACGATTGAAATTCGAGCCACGCAGTATGCGACTAAACGCAGCCTGTACGACAGACCGGCGACGCAGTTAAGCTGACACTATCTTGTTGGAGCACCCTGTTGATGCTGACCCTTGGAAACATTTTCGTGCTGATGCTGCTCGCCACCGGTGGCGCGTGGCTTTGGCACAACCACGGCTTGCGCGAACGTGCACTGGAGCGGGTCAAGCAACATTGCAGCAAGCTCGGGATCGAGTTGCTGGATGGCAACGTGGCATTGAAAAAAATTGCCTTGATCAAAGATGCCAATGGCCGGCGGCGTCTGGCCCGTGTGTATAACTTTGAATTCACCGTGACCGGCGAAACCCGTCACAACGGCACCATTACTCAGTTTGGCGCCCATAGTGCGCAGATCGAACTGGCGCCCTACCCGATGCCGTTCGACGACACGCCTGCGGTCGCTGATGTGGAGAAGCCCAGCGCCCAGATCATCGAGTTGAGCCATTGGAGGCAGGAACATACGAAGTGGCGGCCCTGAACTGACAGATCGCAGCCTCTGCAGGAGCTGCCGAAGGCTGCGATCTTTTGATCTTTACCCCAACCGGCAGTTAGCCAGATCGGTTTGCAACACTTCAACATCCTGCGGCTCACCGAATATCAGCTCAATTCGCGAATCCCGCCGCCATTCGTTGGATTGCCATTGCGGCGCAGAGCTATCCAGCGCATTCGCCGAGACCCAACCCTCGACGCTGTGGATAACCAGTTTAGCCCGCCGCCAGGCCAGGCTTTCCAGCCATCGGCCGACAAGCGCTGCATCGAATGTCTGACTCGGATGCCAACGCCAACCAATGCTCCAGCCGCCCTCCTGTTCCTGACTCAAGCATATCGGCAACGTTGGGTCAGTCCAGATCGCCGGCATCTGCGCCAGTCCTTTGGGTGCAACGAAGCTATCCACACCCGCCACCGCCTGAGATTCCAGCCCGGGCAACTCGATCAATGGCAGCACAGCTTGTTGCGTCCAGTACATCGGGCGCACCGGCAACTGCGCCGTGATGCGCCGGCGATCACCATCGTCGAGACCTTCAGACTTATTCATCAGCAACAACCCGGCACTCTTGAGCGCCTCCTGCTGCGCCTCAGGCAGCGGCTTGCCAGCGGCCAGCGACTGGGCATCCAATACCAGTACGCAAGGCTGAACGCTCAGTACACCTTGCCACGGCGCCTCGCTCAACTGCCTCAGTAATTGCGCCGGATGCCCCAGCCCGGACGGCTCGATAAACAGCCGATCCGGCTTTGCCTTGCGCAACAAACGGCCGAGCCCGACCTGGAACGGCGCGCCATTGACGCAACACAAACAGCCGCCGGCCACTTCACCCAGTGCGATACCATCGGCATCCCGGGTCAGCAGTGCAGCGTCGATACCGATCTGGCCGAATTCATTGATCAGCACCGCCCATCGCTCGCCGTCCGGGCGTTGCGCCAGCAGGTGCTTGATCAGGCTGGTCTTGCCGGCGCCCAATGGTCCGGCGATGACGTGGGTTGGAATGTTCTGCAACATGATTGGCGGTTTCTGAGGAGATAAGAATGCGGTGGATGGGATTTTCGTTGCTTCTGGGGCTCGTTTCGAACGAAGCATTCGCCCAAGCCTGCGTAGTACATAGCACAGCTGAAAGATTGGACGTGAAAGTCTGCCAGCAGAATCGCACCATCCCGGAAAAACTGTTCAATGACGGTTTCTGCCAGCCGACACTGGCCGGGCAGAAGGTCGAGGTGCAGTACGTCGACCAATGCCCCAGCGGTGCGTTCGGCGTGTGCAGCAACGCTCAAGTCGCCAATATGCCTTACCGGCAGGATATTCACTATTACGGTATAGCCACGGACGCGGCGTATTTGAAACCGTTTTGCGAAAGCCAGAGCCAGGGTTCCTGGCTCAAGCCGTGAGCCATTAGCTCGCTTCTTCATACCAAGGGCCGAACGGATCAGGCAGCCCCCTCCAGACTTCCGCGCCCAAGGCCATTTCGTCATCAGTCAGCAGGCAGTCATCGAGCTCTGCGGTCAGTTGCGCGAAGTCGATGTGCTGGCCGATAAACACCAGCTCCTGACGGCAATCGCCGGTAGCCGCCACCCAGTTTTTCATGATTGCGGCGGTGCTTTCTTCGTCCTGCGGCCATTGGTTTTTCGGCACAAAACGCCACCAGCGTCCGGCGAAACCGTAGCGCATCAAACCACCGGCCTGGGACCAACTGCCGGCGTCCTCGTGTTTGTTCGCCAACCAGAAAAACCCTTTGGAACGCAGCAGTTTGCCGTTCTCCCACGACTGATTGATGAAGCTGAAAAAGCGCTGCGGATGGAAGGGCCGACGCGCACGGTAAGCGCTGGAGGCGATGCCGTATTCTTCGGTTTCCGGTACGTGCTCGCCACGCAGTTCCTGTAACCATCCTGGCGCCTCGGCGGCTTTTTCGAAGTCGAATCGACCGGTGTTAAGGATCCTTTTGAGCGGTACTTCGCCCATCATCATCGGGATGATTTCCGCCTGGGCGTTAAGCCGTTCGAGTATCGCGATCAACTCTTCGCGTTCGCGGCTACTGATCAAATCGATTTTGCTGATCAGGATGACGTCTGCGAATTCGATCTGCTCGATCAACAGGTCGGTGATCGAGCGCTCGTCATCTGCTCCCAGGGTTTCGCCGCGGGATGCGAGGCTCTCGGCGGCTTGATAATCGAGCAGGAAGTTCATGCCATCGACCACGGTGACCATTGTGTCGAGCCGGGCGATATCCGCGAGGCTTTGACCGTTTTCGTCGCGAAAAGTGAAAGTTTCAGCCACTGGCAGTGGCTCGGAAATACCTGTGGATTCGATCAACAAGTAGTCATAGCGACCGTCCTGGGCGAGTTTCGCCACCTCCACCAGCAAGTCTTCGCGCAGCGTGCAGCAGATGCAGCCGTTGCTCATTTCCACGAGTTTTTCTTCAGCACGATTGAGGCTGACATCGCGCTGGACTTCCTCGGCATCAATGTTGATTTCGCTCATGTCGTTGACGATCACAGCAACCCGCAGGTTCTCACGGTTACGCAGTACGTAGTTGAGCAGCGTGCTTTTGCCAGCACCGAGAAAGCCAGACAGAACGGTAACGGGGAGGCGATTGGGCATCAGGTATTTCCTCATCAGGGATGCCCGGTCGATTCGTCGGGCTTGATTTAGTGTTATGTTATAACCATATTGTTATACCATAACACACCGAATCAACTCCCACGATGGACCTCCTGATGAATGCGCTGACGCTGCCGGATATCGCCACGCAAACCTCACAGCAAACCCTGCCGCTTGAGTGGGTGGGCATGTGCGGTATTGCTCTTCCTGTTTTATTCGACGGCCAGATGCTGAGTGCAAAAGTCGATGCCGGCGTGAGTCTCGATGACGGGAATGCCCGTGGCATTCACATGTCGCGGCTTTATCTGGCGCTGGAAATGCTTGAGCAGGAAAACCTCAACCCCGCTCATTTGCGACGGGTATTACAGTGTTTCCTGGAAAGCCATCAAGGTTTGTCCAATAACGCTTACCTGAAAATAACCACCGATTTGCTGCTCAAAAGGTCCGCGTTGGTCAGCCCATTGGCTGGCTGGAAATCCTATCCCGTCTGCATAGAAGCACGCTTGAAAAACGCATTGTTCCACGTGGAACTAAAAATCGATGTGGCTTATTCCTCAACGTGTCCCTGTTCCGCAGCGCTCTCACGACAGTTGATTCAGCAGCAATTCGTCGATGACTTCGCCAACAGGCCGCTGCAACATGCCGACGTTCTGGCTTGGCTCGGCTCCTCAAAAGGCATCGTCGCAACACCCCACAGTCAACGTAGTACTGCGCAATTACGTTTTCGCCTGAATGACTGTGTGGACGACCTGCCACTCATCGCGCTCATCAACGACGCTGAAGCAGCCCTGGGTACGGCGGTGCAAACCGCTGTGAAACGTGCTGACGAAAAAGCATTCGCCCTGGCCAACGGTCAGAACCTGATGTTCTGCGAAGACGCTGCTCGTCGCTTGAACCTGGCGCTGAAACGCTCGCCCGGCATCAACGGTTTTCACGTACGTGTCGTCCACGGCGAGAGCCTCCACGCCCACGATGCAGTGGCCGAGAGTTACTGGAACTGGAATTGGGAGGCATGAGCATGAATAAAAATTTAAAGAGACCGACACGACAAATGTCTACATGACACCAGCCAGAGTTTCCCTCTAATGTTTACGCGCTAGTGCATGTGATCGAAGTATCCGAGAACAATAACCATGATCCAGATCACCCTGCCCGATGGTTCATTGCGTGAGTACGATCAGCCGCTGTCCGTGCATGAGGTTGCCGCCAGTATTGGCCACGGGCTGGCCAGTGCAGCGGTAGCGGGTCGGGTGGACGGCAACCTGGTGGATTGCGAGTACATGATTGAGGCGGATGCCCGAGTCAGTATTGTCACGCCGCAAGAGCCTGACGGCCTGGAGATCTTGCGCCGCTCCTGTGCGCTGATGCTGGCGATGGCGGTCAAGCAACTCCATCCACAGGCACAGATGCGCTCCGGCTCGGAACTGGGTGACGGGTTCTTTTACGAGTTTGCGGTTGAACAATCATTGACCCCAGCCGATCTGCCGCTGATCGAAGCGCGTATGCAATCCTTGGCGGCGACCAATCACTCGATCCGGCGCAAGGAAGCGTCATCACCTCCCAAAGAACTGTCGCTTTACCGTCTGGGGGATACCGAATACTTGACCACCGGGCCACATGTTCCCGCCACCAAAGTGTTGCAGGCATTTGCCCTTGATCACATCAGCGGGACCTTGCAACAGCGCATCTACGGTACGTGCTGGTCGAGTCACCAGGAGCTGCAACACTGGCGCCTGCCACCCCATGTGATGGTCGTCAGCATGGATGAGCGGCAGACGACGTATGCGCACGCTGTCACCGAGACTTTACGCCGCAACGGCGTGCGAGCGCTTGCAGACCTGCGCAATGAGAAAGTCCGCTACAAGATTCGCCAGCACAGTCAGACGGTGCCGTATCTGGTGGTGGTTGGGGAGAAAGAAAAGGCCGGCGAGTTTGTCAGTGTGCGCAGTCGTACTGGGGAGGATTTTGGAAGGATGAAGGTTGATGCAGTGTGCGACTGGATGAGATCAACAGGTATTGCCGATGCCTGACCGCCGGCATTGCGAGCAAGCTCGCTCCCACAGGGGTGGTATGTAACCTGAGGGAGCGAGCCTGCTCGCCTAGCTTTTAGGCTCGCGGTTTAACAGTCCCGCAATCCTGCCCCAACCAAACGGCGCGGGTATCGAGGCTACCCTTCTGCTGGATGCCAGTGGCGTTGAAAGTACCGTTGACCTTGGTAGTGAACTCGCGATCACTCAGGAACGTCGCCACCCCCGCACCTTGCGCTTTCGGGCAGCTGAAGCGGAATTTCCACTGGTTGCCGGTACGCTCGGTGATTTCCTGTTTGCAACCCGACTGCGGGTCGGTCAGCGGGATATTGTCGGACTTGACCTGCTCAGGGGTCAGGCACGCCCGAATCCCCTTTCCGCCCATGGTGATGCCCTGTTTTTCCAGTTGTGCGCGTTGTTCAGGGGTCATCTGGCTCTGTATCTGACCAAGGATCAATTGCAGGTCCGGCAGGTTCTGGTCATCGACCTTCATGTTGCTCGAGGTCAATTCCCACAAACCGGGCTGGAGCATCTGCGCCTGAGCAACCACAGGAAGTGCCAAACCCAATGCCATGGCTAAACTCAGCAGACGAACGTTCATCGTGTAACTCCTGATCAGTAGTGGCCGTTAGACGTCGCCGGTTGGCTTCGGTTCATGGGCCAATTAAATAGCGACATTCTGCCCGGAACATGGTCTTTTAAGCATTGAATCTTCAGGAGCAAGGCTGCCCCCATGGATTATTTTGGACCGCACATTTTCGGCTACACCATCGCACTTCTGCACTCACTGGGCATGATCGCAGCGATACATGCCGTGTTGACCGTGCGCACCGCCCAAGGCTCGATCGCCTGGGCCCTGTCGCTGTTCTTCATGCCCTACCTGACACTCATTCCGTATCTGGTTTTCGGTCGCAGCACCTTCGACGGCTACATCAAGGCCCGACGCCAGGCCAACGAAGAAATGCGCAAGGCCATCTCCGAACTTAACTGGCGGCCATGGGTTGAAGAGGCGCTGACCGCTCGAGCGTCCAATGCTTATGCGTCCTTGAGGGCCATGCCGAAGTTGGGTCGCATGCCGTGCCTGGCCAACAACGAAGTGCAATTGCTGATCAATGGCCAAGCCACTTTCGATGCTATTTTCGACGCTATCCGGCAGGCCAAGGAAGCGGTGCTGGTGCAGTTTTTCATCATTCACGACGATCGCCTCGGCCAACGCCTGCATAAACTGCTGTTGGAGAAAGCCGCCGAAGGCGTGGCGATTTATCTGCTCTACGATCGAATCGGCAGCCATTCCCTGCCCCACAGTTACGTGCAGTCGCTGCGCGATGCCAATGTCCAGGTCAAAGCCTTCGCCACCCGTAGCGGCTGGCTCAACCGCTTCCAGGTCAACTTCCGCAATCACCGTAAAATCGTGGTGGTCGACGGCGTTCTCGGCTTCGTCGGCGGGCATAACGTTGGTGACGAATACATGGGCGAGAAACCGCCCCTGGCGCCTTGGCGCGATACTCATGTACGAGTTCGCGGTCCGGTGGTGGCGTGCATGCAGGAGTCCTTCGCTGAGGACTGGTTCTGGGCAGCCCGCTCATTGCCGCCGCTGATCTTGCCGGAGGTCTACCCGGACGACGGTGTGCTATGCCAATTGCTTGCCAGTGGCCCGGCAGATTCCTACGAGACCTGCTCATTGTTCTTCGTCGAAGCCATCCACGCGGCAACAGAACGGGTATGGATTACCACTCCGTATTTCATTCCCGACGAAGCGGTTCTCGCTGCGCTGCGGCTCGCGGTGCTGCGCGGGGTGGATATAAGGATTCTTCTACCCTCTCGCCCCGACCACCGAATCGTCTACGCCGCCTCCAGCCTGTATGCCTTCGAAGCGGTGCGCGCTGGCGTGCGGGTGTTCCGCTACGAACCCGGATTTCTGCATCAGAAAGTGGTGCTCATCGACAATGAAATCAGCGCCATTGGCAGCGCCAATATGGACAACCGTTCGTTCCGGTTGAATTTCGAAGTAATGTTGCTGACGGTCGACAGCGCGTTTGCCGCCGAAGTGGCGCAGATGCTCAACAATGACTTCGACCAGGCTCACGAAATTGCCAAGGAAGAAGGCCGGGAGACTGCACGCCTGCAACAGGTGGGCATGCGGGTCGCCCGGCTTATCTCGCCGATTCTTTAAGGCGTATAGATGTCGTCGCGGGTCCATGGCAGTTCATGGCTGCCATCGGCGTGAGCTTTCACCGCGAGAATCTGGTGCAGGTTGATCCAGCCTCTGGCGAACGCGTAAGCACATCCAGCCAGGTAGAGACGCCAGATTCGCAGGGCTTGATTCGGTACCAATTTGGAAGCGGCGTCGAGGTTGTCCTCCAGGCGTTCGCTCCAGTGATCCAGGGTGCGGGCATAGTGCAGGCGCAAGCTCTCGACATCGACGATCTCAAGCCCTGCTTCGCTGATCTGCGCCGAGATCATCGACAAGTGAGGCAACTCGCCATTGGGGAACACGTACTTCCCGATGAAGTCGCCAGCACCGCGCCCTACCGGACGGCCATCGGTGTATTTGGCGGTGATCCCGTGATTCATCACCAGGCCGCCCTCTTTCACCGCGCCGAACAGGGTTTTGCAGTACTCAGCCAGGTTAGCGTGGCCGACGTGTTCGAACATACCGACGCTGACCACTTTGTCGAAGCGTCCATCCTGAGGGAGGTCGCGGTAGTCGAGTAATTGCAGTTCGACCAAATCCTCAAGGCCCTCCGCTTTCACCCGTTCCCGGGCCAAAGCCAGTTGTTCTTTGCTGAGGGTGATACCGAACACCTTCGCGCCAAACTCACGCGCCGCATAGCGCGACAACCCGCCCCAACCGCAGCCGACATCCAGTAAATACTCGCCCGGTTGCAGGCGCAGCTTGCGACATAAATGGCGGAACTTGGCTTGCTGGGCTTGTTCAAGGCTTTCACTGCCGGTCTCGAAATAAGCGCAGGAATACGCCATGTCACTGTCGAGCCAGAGCTGATAGAACGCGTTGGAAAGGTCGTAGTGGTAGGAAATCGCCTTGGCGTCGGTCTCCTTGTCGTGAACAGTCCGTACAGGCTGATTGTCGTCGTCTTCGTTCAACAACGCCTGACTCCATTCATCGCAGACGCGGATCACGTCGCTGATGGAACCTTCGAGCTCCAATTTGCCTTCGACGAACGCCGCCCCGAGCGCGTCCAGGCTTGGATGGGTGAACTGGGTAACCATTTGTGGGTCCTTGACCACAATCGTGACGCTGGTCGTCGGCCCCAGATTGAATTCATGGCCGTCCCAGAGTCGCAGGCGTAGCGGTAACTGCAGATTCTGTAAGGCCGGTGGAAGTTGCGCGAGCATGGAAAATCCCCCTTGTTTCAGACGTCTGATGAGAGGTTAGACCATCCTTGAAAAATAGCTGGCTATCGAATTAATAGCGGATTTCTATAAGTCCAGTGTGTACCGGATTCACAGAAATGACCGCTCTTACCGTAGATGACTGCAAAAGCGGCGCACAGTTCGATAACTATAGTCCCTGTCAAAATTCGTCGTTGAGCTTGAGGAGCGGCTCTTGAAAGCGTAGTAAACGTCCGGCGTTACCCAGCACCAGCAACGTGCTGAGGTTATGCAATAGCGCCGCAATCATCGCCCCTGCGGCACCGAGCCAGCCGAACGCGGCGAATGCAACAATCGCCAGTGTCCAGCCCAGACCAATGATGACGTTGACCTGCAAGGTTTGCCGACATTGACGGCTCAGCCGTACACAAGTGCCGAGTCGGCGCAGGTCGCTACCGATCAGCACGATGTCCGCCGAGGCGAGCGCAATGTCCGCCCCGCCGGCGCCCATGGCCACGCCGACCACCCCGGCCTTGAGCGCCAGAGAATCATTGATGCCGTCGCCTACCACCATAGGACGGAAGCCGTTACCGATTTCTTTCAGCACGCGATTGAGCTTATCTTCGGGCAGGGCCTGAGCCTCGACATCGCTAATCCCGACATCTCTCGCGAGTGTATGCGCGACACTTTGCCGGTCCCCTGTAAGCAACAGCTGGCGGCCCAAGCCGAGCTCGCGCAACTCACTCAGGGCAAATCTGGCTTCGGGTTTGACGCTGTCGGCGAGTAACAACCAGGCGAGGAATTCACCGTTGAGCGCCAGGCCGGCAATCGGACCATCGTGTTCAGGAACGGCTGAAGTGGGGATGCTCAACTGGCCAAACAACTCAGGTCGTCCCAGCGCAGCCTCACCCTGCTCGGTCATCGCGACCACGCCCAGGCCCTGACGCTCATGAATGTCCGTGAGCAGCAAAAAATGCTCCTGCGTCACCAGCCCGGCCAACGCACGGCTGACCGGGTGACTGCTGGCAGAGCCGAGACTGGCGGCAAGTTTCAACACATGACTGCGATCTTCCAACGGGCTCTCGATGGATTGCAGGCGCAAAGTACCGAAGGTCAGGGTTCCGGTCTTGTCGACCACCAGCGAGGTCAGGTCTGCCAACTCCTCTAGAAATGCCGAGCTGCGGATCAGAATTCCGTGCCGCGCCGCCACCGCCACCCCGGCAATCGCCGTCGCCGGTGCGGACAACACCAGCGCACAAGGACACGCCGCCACCAACACCGCGAGCATGGCTTGGGCATCGTTGGTGATGAACCACGTCACCGCTGCCAGCAGCAACACCAGCACCATGTAGCTGCCGGCATAACGTTCCAGCAGTCGCGTGATCGGCGGCTTGGAGCGCTCGGCGTTTTGCATCAGGGCGATAACTTTGCCAAGGGTCGACTCGTGGCCGGTTCGTGTCACTTCGATGCGCAGCAGGCCGTCGAGGTTGATGGCGCCGCCGAATACCTGCATGCCGACACCCACTTCCATCGGCACCGATTCGCCGGTAATGGACGCAGTGTCCAGGCTCGCCTGGCCGGACAACACCCGCCCATCCGCCGGCACACGATCACCGGCACGTACTTCCACCCGATCACCCGCCATGAGCGTGCCGTTGTCGACTTCGACGATGGAGCCATCTGCCAGAATCTTTCGTGCCTGGCTGCGAGTGAGCTTGCCGAGCGCGTGAATGGCTTCCTGCGAACCGATCACACTGCGCTCCTCCAACACATGACCAAAGATCATGATGATGGGCAGCAATGCCGCCGTGAGCAGATCACCCGTCGCCCAGGCACCGAGCATCGCCAGGGCGATCAACTGATCGGTGATCCCATGCAGGCTCGGATAGCGCAGGCTGTACCAGGCCGAACGCATCACCGGCACGGCCACCAGCAAGGATGCGAAACCGAGCAGCAATTGACTGACACCCGTCTGCTCCGGTGACAGCCAGCGCCACACAAGACCGAGTGCGAGCAGGCCCAACGCGAGCATGGCCAAGGTCAACTGACGGGCAGCGCTGCGTTGTTCGGCCGATGACAACAAGCTCGGTGCAGTGGTGGTTTGCTCGGTCATTGTGCTGCTCCCTGAATGATCAGGCGGGAATCGTCTTTCGGATCAACCGTGGTCAACGAGCCGGCCTGGCCGAGAATTTTCGGCATCCGCTCGCGGTAAAGTCGCAGCAACATTTGCGGGTCAGTGCCCTGTTGTTGCGCCTTCGCCAGGCTCAATACGGTGGCGGTATCCGCTGAGGCTTTTGCCAGCCGTTCGCTCGCCTGGGCGTGGGCAACTTGCAACGCGCGGTCGGCTTGTTCGTTGGCGGTTTGGGTGAGTTTCTCGGCTTCGGTGCGCGCGTTGGCTACGGCTTTATCCGCTTGCTGGCTCGCGGTCAAAACGGCGTTAAAGGCGTTCACCGCCGGGCCAGGCAAACTCGATTGCACATCGACCCGCGCCACCTCGATCCCCAGTCCCTGCCCCGTCGCCGCCAATTCGGCCAGCCGTTGGTTGATGCCTTGCACCAAGTCACCGCGCAAACGTTCCCGTCGTTCGGCCGCGTTTTTATCCGCGCCGATCAGCTCCGGGCGTGCCACCAGGATGGTGTCCAGGTCGCGGGCGGCGGTCAGTGCCACGGCGCTGCGGGTGACGAGGCGATCCAGCGCCGGCAACACGTGTTCACCTTGGAGCACGAACGCATACGGATCGGTGACTTTGTAGAAAACCCGCACATCCAGTTGCACCACTCCCGCATCGCCGGTCAGCAAATAACCGGAGCCTGCCAGTGCATCGCTGATCGGTGTGGCAAAACTGGCCACTCGATCAGCCTGCAACGCTGCATCACTGCGCAGCAGATTTTCCACTCGACGTTCAATCACGCGTTCTGCCGCTGGCAACAAAATCACCTGTTCAAACGGGCGCGGCCACGCTAACAACAATCCGGCATTCTGAATGCGATCCAGTGCGCCGAAATGCAAAACCACGGCGCGATTTTGCGGATCAATCTGCCGCACGTTGGAGAACGCCCAAGCCAAAGCGGCCAATACCGTCACCGCGTACAGCGCGAGAAATGCCAAGCGACCTGCCTGAATCCAAGGACTGCTCAACTCATTTGTTCCACGTGGAACCTGACTCATGGCTGCGATCCGGACTTGTTTTCCAGGTTCGGGGGACCGTCAACCAACACCCGGAATGGCGCGGCGTCGGTGCGCAGAATCAGTTTCGTACCCGGCGTGACGATCGTGCCCAAGGTGTCGAGCGAACGAAGCAAGTTGTAGAGCTGCGGCGAACCGGCATAGGCGCGGCCATAAATCTGCGCGGCTTCGAGTCGGGATTGCGCCTCGATGTCGGCCGCTTTCACCGTGGCATCGGCTTGCACGATCCGCGCATCACGCTCGGCGGCGGAACGTATTTGCGCGGCCTCGCGTTTGCCAATGGCGGTGCGTTCGGTGGCGATGGTTTCGCGCTCGGCGCGCATCCGATCAACCGTTGCCGTGAGCGTGACCGATGGCAAGGTCAAACGCTCGATGCCCACTTGCAGCACGCGCACGCCGTAGGTTGTGAGCAACTGCTGATCGATTTGCTGACGCAGTTGCGCTTCGAAATCGGCGATGTGCACCTGATTGGCGTCGGTGTTCACCAGGTTGGCCAAGTCAAAACTGCTTGCGGTGGTTTCCAGCGCCGAGCCGATAAAAGTTCGAATTTGCCGCGCCGCTTCGTCCGGCTGATTCTGCACGGCGCGCATGAAACGTTGCACGTTGTCCGGATCGCCTTGAACCTGCCAGGCCACATACGCTTGGACGATGATGCGCAATCCGTCCCGCGTACCCACATCCTGCAAACCGCTGGAAGTAGTGCGCAGCCGCAGATCCACCGGAATTGCCGCTTCGAACGGTGCCGGCCAACGCCAACCCAGGCCCGGCTGCAACAACACTCGCGAAGGATTGCCGAAGCGCGTGATCACCGTGGCTTCGCCCGAGCGCACTTGCACCAGGCTCGCGGCCGCGACTGCAAACGCCACCAGCAACGCCGCCCAACCCATACGTCGCCAAGGGAATGGGCCGGCCTCTTGCGGATCGCCGTGATGGTGGTGATGGCCGTGGTGATGATGGCCGCCATGACCGTGATCGTGGCCACTGTGGTCATCGTGATCGTGGGTAGGGTGCTGGCTCAATGGGCGGCTCCTGGCTGAGCGGTTTGACGGGACGGCGCAGGGTCAGCCGGCAACGTGAGTGTACGAAGGTCAATGGTCGGCGCATTGCTGCTGCCGCCCAAACGGTGGTCGAGCACCAGCAATCTGGCATTGGCCAGGCCGTGGGAAAGTTGACTGAGGTATTGCTCCAGCACGAAGGCCTGACCGGCGCTGGCGTAAGCCTTTTGTTCGGCGCTGAATTTCAACGCCGCAGCCTGTGCGGTTGCGTTGATTTCATGAGCGGTGGCGGTGGCCTGATCATGTGCAATGCTCGCTTGCAACTGCGCCTGGTTAGTGGCTTCGGCGGCGGCTCCGCGCTCACGGGAAATCAACGCTTGCGCACCGATCTGCGCCGCTTGTACACCGTGATAAGCATTGGCTGCTCCTGCCGGTGGATGAATCGCTTCGACCACCGTCGCGAGTATTTCAACGCCGCTGTCGAGTTTTTTCAGATCCGCCTGAACAGCCCGGCCGATCTCTTCGGCGAGCCCTACCCTGTCCTCGCCAAGCAACCCATCGAGCGTTCGCGATGCAAAATCGTGAACCAGGATTCGGCTGGCTGTGCTGCGGATCAGCGTCGGCACATCGGCGCTGTTGTAGGTCGCGGCCAACGCGGCCTGATCGCTCAGACCGATGCGATAGACAAAGCGCACATCCATGTTGACGATCTGAAAGCTTTGCTTGTCGGCACGGCTGCTGGCGATCACCTGGGATTTGTCGTTCACATGGCTCGCGTCCCACAACCGATTGGCGGTCATCGGCGCCAGGCCTTCGGCAGGGTCGACCTGCACGGGTGCCGACATCTCACCGACACTGGTGGCCAATTCATGGACCACGCCGTTTTCGACACTGAGGACCTGACCCAACGGCCACGGTAAACCTGCGTGCAACCCCGGGCCAAACACCGCCACCGGTTTGCCAAAGCGCTCGTAAATGCCTCGCCCTTGCAGCGGTATTTCGTGAATACCGGTCAGTGACCAACCGACGATGGCGACAACGCCCAACACCGGCAAAAACGCCCGGCGCATGTAAGTGAAAGCCCAGATCTGCCGCAGGTCGATACCGAAGCGGTTGTGTAATTCGTGCTGCAATGCCAGAAGAGGTTGCGGAGGCCAGCGCAGCATATCGGCGAGAAAGCTGCGCGCGAGCAAGGCTGGTTCAAGTTGATCTCGGCGAGGACTGAACAATGACAGCACGGCCCGCAGCAGCAACTCGGCCGCGACAAGTCCCGGCACCATCCCGATCAACACGGCCAAACGTACAGGCCAGACCGAGGTTTCATTGCCGAACAGCAGGCACAACGCACCGAGTACCAGGCTGATGATTGCGACCCGCGTCAACTGCCCCAACGCCCCGGCTTCAGGCCATTGCGCGGTGTTTTCCTGGGCAAGTTGGCGCTCGAGCACCAGCAACCCGAAAGCGAGCAATAACGCGAGGGCCGCGCCGACAGAAGCTGACAGTCCCAGTGCCGCAGGGGGCAAAGTAAGGTTCCACGCCTGTTCGACGCTGAGCAACGCCAACAACGCCCAGCCGCCCAACCACAGCGTCGGTGCCCCTATCTGCCTGAGCACATTCCGTCCGCGCTGGCCGAGCCGATCCAGCAGCCGTTCATACCACCCGACCGGGGCTTCCATGTCTTCAGGCACAATCACTGGCATCACGGGGTTCATCGCCCGCTCGCGCCATTGCGTCACCCACCAGGCGGATTGCAGGCCCGCGACCAACACCAGCAACCCAGCGCTCTGATTGAACAGCAAGGCGGGCCAGAGCGATTGCGGCGCAAACAGGCCGACAAAAAAGCCCGATACCAGGCCCATTGCCGCCAGCGTACCCAAGCCGATGGCGAAATGACGCAATCGGCGCCCTTGGAAAACCGCTTGCTGGAACCGCGGCAGCGTCGCTACCTCGGCTCCATCAACATCGAGATCGACTTGCATACCACCCCAGTATTCGAATTTGTGCTCATCGCAATTCGTTACGATATAACAAAAACCGTGAAATTTTTGTACTCAATTGCGCTATCTAAAGATGCCTGACCTGTCGCTTGCCTGAAGCCTTGACCGAAATACGTCGGAACGCACATATTACGCTCGTAATTTTAACCAAAGACTACTTTTACCCCCTCCGATCCCCTTTCAAACCAGGAGTAAATTCATGAGCACTTATGACGTCGTGATACTCGGCGGTGGCCCCGGCGGCTACAACGCAGCGATCCGTGCCGGCCAATTGGGTTTGAAAGCGGCCTGCGTAGAAGGACGCGCCACCCTCGGCGGTACCTGTCTGAACGTCGGTTGCATGCCGTCCAAAGCATTGCTGCATGCCTCCGAACTGTACGACGCGGCCATGGGTGCGGAATTCGCGAACCTGGGGATCGAGGTCAAACCCACGCTCAACCTCGCGCAAATGATGAAACAGAAAGATGAAAGCGTGACGGGGCTGACCAAGGGCATCGAGTTTCTGTTTCGCAAAAACAAGGTCGACTGGATCAAAGGCTGGGGTCATATCGACGGGCCCGGCAAAGTCACCGTGACGGACAATGCCGGTGGCAAGACCGAACTGAGCGCCAAGGACATCATCATCGCCACAGGCTCCGAGCCCACTCCCCTGCCCGGCGTGGACATCGATAACCAGCGCATCCTGGATTCCACCGGCGCACTGTCGCTGACGGAAGTGCCCAAACATCTGGTGGTGATTGGTGCAGGCGTGATCGGGCTTGAACTGGGCTCGGTGTGGCGACGCCTTGGCGCGCAGGTGACGGTGGTCGAGTTTCTCGATCGGATCTGCCCCGGCGTAGACGGCGAAGCGGGCAAAACCTTGCAGCGCTCGTTAAGTAAGCAAGGCATCACTTTCAAGCTGAGTTCGAAAGTAACCAGCGCCACCACCTCCGCCACCGGCGTGCAACTCAGCGTCGAACCCGCTGCGGGAGGTACCGCCGAAATACTCGAAGCTGATTACGTGCTGGTGGCCATCGGGCGCCGACCTTATACACAAGGCTTGGGGCTGGAGAACGTCGGCCTCGCCACCGACAAGCGCGGCATGCTCGCCAACAAAGGCCACCGCACCGAAGCCGCTGGCGTCTGGGTGATCGGCGACGTGACGTCCGGGCCAATGCTCGCCCACAAGGCTGAAGACGAAGCCATGGCCTGCGTCGAGCAGATCGTTGGCAAGGCTGGCGAAGTCAATTACGAGCTGATTCCCAACGTGATCTACACCAAACCCGAGCTGGCCAGCGTCGGCAAGACCGAAGAACAACTGAAGGCCGAAGGTCGCGCATTCAAAGTCGGCAAATTCCCCTTCACCGCCAACAGCCGGGCGAAGATCAATCACGAGACCGAAGGCTTCGCCAAAGTGTTGGCCGATGAGCGCACCGACGAAATCCTCGGCGTGCACCTTGTAGGTCCGAGCGTCAGTGAAATGATTGGCGAGTATTGCGTGGCGATGGAATTTAGCGCTTCCGCCGAGGACATCGCCCTGACCTGTCACCCACACCCGACCCGCTCCGAGGCGTTGCGCCAGGCGGCGATGAATGTGGAGGGGATGGCGACTCAGATGTAAATAAAATCAAAAGATCGCAGCCTTGTAGGAGCTGCCGAAGGCTGCGATCTTTTCGCTTTTTCAGTTTGGCAAATGCCCCAAAGGCAACGCCCCCGGCGTCTTCACCGTATGAATCGCAAAGTTGCTGCGGATATCGCTCACACCCGGCAACTTCAACAAACACCCGGTGAGAAAACGGTCGTAGGCGCGCAAATCCGGCACCACCACCTGCAGCAGAAAATCCGATTCCCCAGACACCAGAAACGCCGAAATCACCTCAGGCAACGCCGTCACGGCCAAACGAAAAGACTCCGCCTGCTCGTCGTTATGGCGCTCTACCTTGACCCCGACAAACACGGTCAACCCAAGCCCGACCTCATCGCGATCCAGATTGGCCTGATAGCCACGAATCACCCCGGCTTCTTCAAGCATCCGCACCCGACGTAAACACGGCGAAGCCGACAGGCCGATTTCTTCCGCCAGTTGCACATTGCTCAGGCGTCCGTCCCGTTGCAGCGCGGCCAGAATTTTCCGGTCGTAAGCATCCAGTTTCATGGTTTGGCAGATCCCGTTAGTCAAACGATCAGTTAATGGCAGGTTATGCCAACTTTCACCGCATTAGAAGCAAACTACGCAAGCACCTGCCCTGCCTTGGCGCTCTAGACTGGCCGTACCAAATCGACAACGAACGGGGTGCAACATGGCGGGACTGTGGCTGTTTTTCATGGCGCTGGCAGTGGTGTATTTGTTGCCTGGCCCCGACATGATCCTGTTACTGCAAACCGGCGCCCGACAGGGCAAAGGCGCGGCGCTGGCCACCGCCATCGGTTTGGCCATCGCCCGTGGTTGCCATGTGGCGCTGGCGGCACTGGGGTTGGCGGCGCTGTTCAAGGCTGCACCGTGGACGTTTGACCTGGTGCGTCTGGCAGGCGCGGCATACCTGTTGTGGATCGGCATTCACTGCCTGCGATCGACGCTCGTGCCAAACCTGAACGGTGCCGACGAATCCAACACTGACCCCCGTTGGCGCGAAGCGATCCAACGGGGTTTGTTGACCAACCTGCTTAACCCCAAGGCACTGCTGTTCTGTTCGGTATTGCTGCCGCAGTTCATCGATCCAAACGCCGGGCCGGTGCTCGCGCAATTTGCGACCCTGGGCGTCATGTTGGTAGCCGTCGGTTTGCTGTTCGACAGCGCTTACGCCCTCGTCGGAGCGGCGCTTGGCCGATGGTTGCAACGCAGTCCATCGGCGCAGCGCCTGCAGCAATGGCTGTTCGGCAGCCTGTTGATTGGTTTCGCGGTGCGGCTGACCTTTGTGCAACAGGCTTGAGTCTTATTGCGGCTTACGGCGGCGACGATTGATCAACAGCAACGCCGCTGCCGTAACCGCGATCACGGAACCATACTGCAGCGATTTTTTGTAGGGCCGCAGCGTCGAACGGGCAGCGTCAACGACCTGAGTTACATAGCGTTTGTTGGCGCTCTGAAACTCTGGATACGGGCATTGATGACCGAAATTCACTGCCCAATTCACATAGGGGCCTTCTTTGACGTAGCGTTGATAGAAGGCGTTATGCTCTTCAAGACTGCTATTCCAACCCGCCGCCGCGCAAAGCACCGCCGCAAACGCCTGGCTCGTATGCGGCAAATTGTCGGCGGCGCGACTGGCCAACGCCGTGGCGACGAACCGATAGTGATAACGTTGATCAGGTTGTGCGGCACTGGCCTGCTGACGTTTCACTTCGTCCTGGGCCACCAGCGGCCCGACTTTAAGCTCGGTGGTTTCGAGGCTGTAGTTACCGCCGAACGTCGCGTAATCAGGGGCCATTTCGTAGCCCAGTATGTCCATCCCCCATTCACGCGCCATCCAGCCCGCATTAAATAACGCAGCGGCGCGACGGGTTGGCCACCATGCAGCGTCCGCTTCATCAAGCATCTGGCCATACGCCTTGGCCTTGTTTTGCAGATCACTATTATCGAAATACGCCGGCGCCTCTTCGTAGCGCCCTTCCCGTAGCAAGCGTCGCCCGAGTAAATTGCGCAGGCTCGCCGCCACCGGCAAAGGCACGTAATTATCACGGTCCTGCTGGCTGAGCGGCGGCGGTGCCGGCACCTGGGTGTCGACATAATGCTTGAGTTCATCAAGCGTCAGCACACGCTCGGCCACGGTGGCTGCGTCGAACCAATAGATGTTTTGACTGCGATAAAGTTGATCGAAAGCTTGCAGGTAATCCCCGCGTTGCAGGGCCAGAATCGCGCTTTCACCTTCGACCCGACACTTGGGCTGAAGCGTTTCGTAATCGTAGTCCGGCGTTCTCCGGTCACCCCAGGATTCACTCTGCGGGAAGGCCTGGGCCGCCTTCGCATAAGCAGCAGCTGCGGCGCTTTTATCGCCGTCACGCATGGCCAGTTTGGCCCGCAGCCACCACGCCAGGCCACCATCGCCGGCGTGCTCGAGGAAGGCTTTGGCACTGGCGTAATCACCCTGTTGATAATTCATCGCCGCCAGGCGATCGGCGTTATCTAGACTGCCGCGCGTGCTGCTTTGAAGGAGATTGATCAACTTCTGTTCGTTCGACGGTTGATCACCGAATGACCAGCCGAGTCGACTTATCAGCGATGCGGTAACCAATTGCTGTACCGGTTTCCCCTTAAGCAAACCAGTCAGCTGATCCTCAGGCATCGCCGCCAGATCGGCCATCAACAATTTCAGCGAGGTATAACCCACCGCCGAACCATGAACATTCTGCGCGGCGTAGAGTTCGATCGCGCTGTTCCAGTCACCGTCTGTGCGGGCCACGCGGGCCTCTTCACCAAGGCTGGCGACGCCCAGCTCCAGCGGATCGCTGAAGCCGTCGACACTCAATTGGCGTGCCTGCTCGAAGGCCTTGCGTGACTGCGCCAGCAGGTCGGGAGCCGCGCCCGCCTCCGCGCTCATGGCGAACAACGACCGGCCCAACGAGTACGCGGCCCAAGTGCTGCGCAACGCACGTTGATCGGCCGGCAACGCCAACACTTTCTGGAAGTATTCGGCCGCCAGTGCGTGATCACCGGCGCTGAATGCCACGGCTCCGGCCAGGTAGAGTGTGAGTTCAGCCGGCAGGTTCGCGCCCTGAACCTCAACCTGACGCGCATCGGTCAAACCCCGAAACTGTTTCACCAGCGCTTGCTGTTCCACCGTCAAACCGGTTTGTTCGGCCAGGTTTCGCTGCTCCGCATAATCGGAAGCTTCCATGCCGTAGGCGGCTGGCGCAACAGTCTTTAATCCGGCAATCGCGTGGCCGAGACGGCTGACCTCGAAGCTGAAGTTGCCTTCAGGCAGTTCAGCCAGTGATTGGCCACGGTTGTCCAGCAGACGCATGGGAAAATCCGGTCCGCAGGCCAGCGCCGAACCCAGCGGCAAGCTGAGGCTCATGCAAAGCAAATGACGCGGCCAGTTACGGGTAAACATTCGACGCTCCTTGATCAATTTTTGCGCACCGCGCCCAACCGATGGCACGCTGCCCGCCGGCCGCTATCCGGCCGTCGCGTTGGCGGGTGAAGGTAAGCAGATCCGGTTGCTGTTGCAACGCATAACCGGCCAGCGCATCGGCGCCTTCACAGCCCTGCGCTACCAGGGTCAGTCGCTCGGGCCAGGCACTGTCGAGGTTGCCCTCGTTCGCGATACCGATGTCATAGAGATCGTTCTGGGCCGAGAGTTTCAGCGCCAGCCGACTGACCAGCACATCACCACGAGCCACCGCGCGCAACGTCGTCAGGCTCCAGGCTCGACGGTCATTGGCCAGTGGCAGGCGAAACCAGATCAGCCCGGCCAAGTGCGCGGGTGGGTCGTTGCGCAACTCGATGCCGAGTTTGCTCAGTTGTTGCGGGTCGGCCAGCAATTCCCGGCGCTCGCCACCCCGATCGAGCAGCACTTCGCTTTCCACAATTGGCGCGCCACTGGTGCCTGGCAACAACGCCACGCCATAGGCGGGCAGCGCCAGATAGAACGGTTTCGACGTGATGCGACTCCAGGCCTTGGCCCATTGCCGCGCCTGATCCGCATCAAACAATCCCCGACGCGGATCGTTCACCGCATGCACCTGCAACACGCTGCTGTCGACTGTGGATAACAACGCAGGCAGTTCAGGACTGTCGAGCCACGCCGGCAACGCGGTAATGCTCAGCGGCAACGTTGGAGGTAAAAGCGCGTGCAAGTGCGTCAGAAATTCGCGATAGGCCGGTAGCCGAGCATTGCCCGCATCGTGGTCGATTTCCACACCGGCGAGGGTCAGCCCTTGAGCCTGCCAATCGCTGATCACCTGCTGAATCTGCGCTGTCACCTCGTCCTGATTCAATGACTGAAGCTGACCATCAAGGCGGATCACCGCAATCAGCGGACGCCCATCACGGCTTAGCAGCACCGGATCAATTTTCGCCCGACTCCAACCTGCTTGCGGGAAAGCCTGTAACGCGAGTATCCGCAGGGTCGAAAATTCTGCGCGGCTGTCCCTTAGCGCATCGTCATGGGCCGGCGTCCATTGTCTTTGCCAGACGTAAAGTTGCTGATCGAGCGCTGGGGCGTCCTGCCGTTCGCAACCATTGAGCAGCAAAAGCGCCGCCAACGACACGAACAATCGGGTGATTAAAACCATTAGAAATGCCTGTCCCTGAAATGCAGAAAGGGCCTGTCACGGCCCTTTTTCGTACTGCGCCTTACCCTACTCAGCCATCGGCCGATGGGCAATGCTGGCTTGCTGCGCCCCCCTCAGATATCCAGGACCAAAGGCTGCGTTCCTTGAGCCGGAATCGCACAGCAGATCAGTACGTGCCCTGCATCCGGCACTTCCGCAGGTGGCTGTGGATAATTCACCTGGCCGCTGATCAGGCGAGTCTTGCAGGTCCCGCAGGAGCCTCCGCGACAACTGAATTCAGGATGCAAGCCACGGCTTTCCGCCAACTCCAGCAAACTACCCGCATCGGGCTGCCAGCGCGCTTCCTTCGCCGAGCGCTGGAACACCACCGGCACTGACGTCGTTGCGGCGGGCGGTTGTTCGATAACAACCGCATCGGGGTCGGGTTGCCGGCGCAATGTGGAAGGACCGAACGTTTCCGCGTGGATCCGTGCATCGCGGATATCCAGTTCCCGCAGGCCGTCGTACATCGCCTGGGTAAAACTGCCGGGACCACACAGGATAAAATCCAACTGATCGTAGTCGTCGACCTCAAGCAGGTCTTGAAGCAGCGCGACATCAATTCGCCCGGGCAAATCGAAGTCCTCACCCTCCCGGGCGTCCACTTCCGGTTGACTGAGCAGGCGCACTACCCTGACTGCATCACCCGCACTCTCGAGCAAGCGATCCAGCTCGGGACGAAACGCTTGATCCGCCAAGGTCCGCGAACTTTGTAGAAACCAGGTCGGGCGGATACGGCGAGTGCGCAAACCTTGATATACCACCTCACGCAGCATCGATAGCAGCGGCGTAATGCCAACGCCAGCAGCCAGCAATATCAACGGCCGGCGTTCGTGGGGCGCCACGGTGAAATGCCCTTGAGGTGCGCGCGCCTCCAGTAAATCGCCCACCGATATCTGCTCATGCAGGTGCGAAGAAACGCGCCCATCACGCTTCACACTAATGCGGAAGAAATCATCGGACGGCGCGCTCGACAAGCTGTAGGTGCGGATATGCACCTCCCCATCAATGTCGAATCGCAGCGGCAAATGCTGACCGGCCTGGAACAACGGCAGACCGGCTCCGTCGGACGGCTCCAAATAGATCGAGCGGATGTTGTGACTTTCCGCTTCTATGCGGACTACCCGCAACGGTCGCCATTGATCGCCCAAGGCTTTTGCTTGTAGCCGTGCCTTCGCTTGGTCCCAGGTTCCGGTGAGCAAACTGGTGGGTGACATGGCGTCGAAACGCCAGCGCAAACCTAAAGCGGCGGGTCGACGCACCAAATGTTCCACGTGGAACTTCCATAAACGTTCGGCACCTTGAAATGCTTCGACCTGCGGCCCCTCAAGGATAATTTCGGTGCGCCCACTAAGGTGCAGTAGGTCACCGGAATTGAAATCGATGAACAACAAACCAGCCTTTGGGTTAATCAGCAGATTGCCCAAGGTATTGAAAAACAGGTTGCCGGCGAAATCCGGGATGGTCAGGCAATTGCCCTCAACCTGCACGAATCCTGCCTGGCCGCCGCGGTGTGAAACATCCACCGAACGCTCGCCCTCAACGTCCACGAAGCTGGCAACAAAGAATGTGTCGGCCGCTTCGATCATTGCTGTGGCTGCGTCATCCAGATCGCTGAGGTGCTGTGCGATGCGCGTCGTCGGATCTGCCAACGGGACCGAACGAAACTGGCGCAATTGGATGTACTGCGGGCAATTGCCGTAGGACTGTTCCACCGTCACCCCGAATCCACTTGCCGACACGGCCTCGACTCGCCCATTGATCCGGTTGCGCCGGCGAGTGTGCAGTTCGATCCCCAGCAGGCCGATTGCCGCATCATCGCTCAATTGCGCTGGATCGTCCGCAGCCGGCAGGCTGCCGAATTGCAACAGCCCCGGCTCAGGTGAATGAGCAAAGCCTGGTTCACCTTCCAACACGCTGGCCCAAGGATTACCGTCCGCATCCACCGCGCCGTACAGCATGAACGGCAGTTGCTGATAGAACGTACGGTGTTGGTCAGGCATCTCGCGGCGAATCACCCTACGACCCAACGTCTCCATTCGATCGACTACGCCTACATGTGCCTGCAACTGTTTCTCGCCGGCATGCCACGGTGAATGATCCATTACGGCTTCTCCCTGCGCCAACGGCGCAGCGTGAACGGCCCGACAAACCCGGGCCGAAAGCATCAGGCAGTCTTTTGCAGGCCGGCGACGGTGCGCGGCATGCCGACGAAACCGGGCAAGGCTTCGACACGCGCCAGCCAGGCGCGAATGTTGGCGTAGTCGTCGAGCGAGACATTGCCTTCCGGCGCATGCGCGATGTAGCTATAGGCCGCAACGTCGGCAATGGTTGGCTCGCTACCAGCCAGATAAGTCGTGTTGGCCAGTTCCTGGTCGATCACCTTGAGCACGGTGTGGGCGTAAGGAATCACTTTTTCAGGCTTATACGGCGCACCAAACACGGTGATGAGTCTCGCCCTGGCCGGGCCGAAAGCGATGGGACCTGCGGCGGCGGACAACCAGCGCTGCACTTTGGCGGCACCGACCGGATCGGCTGGCAACCAGCGACCGTCGCCGTACTTTTGCGCCAGATAGACCAGAATTGAGTTGGAGTCCGCCAACACCACCCCGTTGTCATCCAGTACGGGCACCTGGCCAAACGCGTTGAGTGCAAGGAACTCCGGTTTCTTGTGCTCACCCTTGGCCAGGTCGATGAAGATCAGCTCGGTAGGCAGTTGCAGCAGCGAGAGCATCAGTTCCACACGGTGTGCGTGGCCGGAACGTGGGAAGTTGTAGAGTTTGATGGCTTGCATGGTCGACTCCGCGGGTGAATGGTGCTGTTCGGGAGCGGCCATCTTCTACTAGTCACCAAAACAACAGAATAACCAGCAAACGCAATCCATTATTTCGTGTAGTGAAACAAACCATCAGTCTTGCAATGCCGGATGCTCTCGGAGCGCCTTCACCGTAAAGTCGACAAAACTGCGAACCCGCGTCGCAGCCTTGCGCCCGCCCTGATAGATCACATGGATGGGCAGTGGCGGCATTTCGAAATCCGCCAGTACGATTTCCAGCTCCCCGGCCGCCACTTTGCTCGCCGACTGATAAGACAGCACGCGAGTGAAGCCCAGACCCAAGGCGGCGGCGGTAATAGCCGCCTGATTCGCCGTCACGGTCAGTCTCGGATCTGCTCGAACACTCAACGGTTCGCCATCCTCAAGGAATGGCCAGTTTTTCAACTGACCGATCGCGGATGTCGCAATGATCGGCGCGTCAGCCAATTCTTGTGGATGTTTTGGCCGACCATGGGTTGCCAGAAACTGCGGTGATGCACAGATCACCCGCCGCACTTCACCCACTCGAATCGCATGCTGATTGCTATCAGGAAGCTCGCCGATGCGCACGGCCACATCAATGCCCTCCTCGACCACACTCACCACCCGGTCAACCAGCAGCGCATTGATCGTGACGTCGGGGAATTGCGTCAGAAAACTCACCATCAGCGGTGTGATAAACAACTCACCAAATAACACCGGCGCAGTGATTGTGAGTTGCCCACGTGGTTGGGCATGACTGCCCGCTGCCGAGTCCTCTGCTTCCTGCACCTCAGCGAGAATTCTCCGACAGTCCTCCAGATACCGCTGGCCCGCCTCGCTCAGATGGACGCTGCGCGTTGTGCGAGTAAGCAAGTGCGTACCGATGCGCTTCTCCAGCGCTGCCACCGCTCGGGTAACGCTGGCCGCCGACAGGCCCAGGCGCCGTGCCGCTGCAGAGAAACCCTGCTCTTGGGCTACGGCGGCGAAGACCTGCATTTCCTGGAAGCGATCCATTAAGGAACCCTCGTTAAAAATCAAAAGATCGCAGCCTGCGGCGGCTCCTGCAGGTGTACATCAATTCCCTGTAGGAGCCGCCGCAGGCTGCGATCTTTTTTGCTTTTTCGCTATCTGTGGATAACTTATTCCACAGTTACCGATTTCGCCAGGTTGCGCGGCTGGTCAACGTCCGTGCCTTTCAACACCGCCACGTAATACGAAAGCAATTGCAGCGGGATGGTGTAGAGGATCGGCGAAAGGATGTCGTGGATGTGCGGCATCTGCACAACATGCGTGCCTTCACCATTGGTCATGCCGGCCTTCTCGTCAGCAAAGACAACCAGTTGTCCACCGCGAGCGCGGACTTCCTGAAGGTTGGACTTCAGCTTCTCCAGCAGTTCGTTGTTCGGTGCAACGGTAACCACTGGCATATCGTTATCCACAAGCGCCAGCGGACCATGTTTCAGCTCGCCGGCCGGGTAAGCTTCGGCATGAATGTAGGAGATCTCTTTAAGCTTGAGTGCCCCTTCCATTGCCACCGGGAATTGCGCGCCACGGCCGAGGAACAGCGTGTGGTTCTTCTCGGCGAACAGCTCGGCGATTTTCTCCACCGTGTTGTCCATCGCCAACGCTTCACCCAGACGGGTCGGCAGGCGACGCAGTTCTTCAACCAGCGTTGCTTCAACGCCTTCGGCCAACGTGCCTTTAACCTGACCCAGGGACAGGGTTAGCAACAGCAGGCCAACCAACTGGGTGGTGAAGGCTTTGGTGGAAGCCACACCGATTTCGCGACCGGCCTGGGTCAACAACGTCAAATCGGATTCACGCACCAGCGAACTGATACCGACGTTGCATATGGCCAGGCTACCGAGGAAGCCCAGTTCCTTGGCATTACGCAGCGCAGCCAGCGTGTCGGCAGTTTCGCCGGATTGGGAAATGGTGACGAACAGCGTGTCGGGTTGCACCACCACTTTGCGGTAACGGAACTCGCTGGCGACTTCGACCTGGCACGGGATGCCGGCCAGTTCTTCGAGCCAGTAACGGGCGACCATGCCAGCGTGATAACTGGTGCCGCACGCGACAATCTGCACGTTACGCACTTTGGCAAACAACTCGGCTGCTTGCGGACCGAACGCTTGCACCAACACTTGATCCTGGCTCAGGCGACCTTCCAAAGTGCGCTGAACTACGGTCGGTTGTTCGTGGATTTCCTTGAGCATGAAGTGGCGGTACGTACCTTTTTCCGTCGCTTCGGCACTGTCGCGGTACTGCACGATTTCGCGCTCGACAACTTGGCCGTTAACGTCCCAGATCTGCGCGCTGTCACGACGGATTTCGGCGATATCGCCCTCTTCCAGGTACATGAAACGGTCGGTCACCTGACGCAAGGCCAACTGGTCCGAGGCGAGGAAGTTTTCCCCCAGGCCCAGGCCGATCACCAGCGGGCTGCCGCTGCGGGCGGCCACCAAACGATCGGGCTGCTTGCCGCTGATCACTGCCAAGCCATAAGCGCCATGCAACTCTTTAACCGCTGCTTTGAGGGCCTCGGTCAGGTCAGGCAAATCCTTGAGTTTGTGGTTTAGCAGATGAGCGATGACTTCAGTGTCGGTTTCCGAGGTGAACACGTAACCCAATGCCTTGAGTTGTTCGCGCAGGGCTTCGTGGTTTTCGATGATGCCGTTGTGCACGACCGCTAAATCACCGGAAAAATGCGGGTGCGCGTTGCGCTCGCACGGCGCACCGTGGGTTGCCCAACGGGTATGAGCGATGCCCAGACGACCGACCAGCGGCGTTTCGGCCAGCGCCAGTTCAAGCTCACTGACTTTGCCCGGTCGACGCACGCGTTCGAGTGTTGCGTCATTGGTGTAGACCGCCACGCCGGCGCTGTCATACCCACGGTATTCCAGACGCTTCAGGCCTTCGACCAGGATGGCGGTGATGTTACGTTCTGCGACTGCGCCGACAATGCCACACATGCTATTTCTCCTGACTGACAGCCGCGCATATCAAAGTGATGCCGCGGGCTTGAATCTGATCGCGGGCCTCAAGCGGCAGGCGATCATCGGTAATAAGGGTATGGACGCTGCTCCAAGGCAGTTCCAGATTGGGAATCTTGCGGCCGATCTTGTCGGCCTCGACCATAACGACCACTTCGCGGGCGACTTCAGCCATGACCCGGCTCAGACCCAACAATTCATTGAACGTGGTTGTACCGCGAACCAGATCGATGCCATCGGCTCCGATGAACAACTGATCGAAGTCATAGGAGCGCAGTACCTGCTCGGCCACCTGACCCTGGAAGGATTCGGAGTGCGGGTCCCAGGTGCCACCGGTCATTAATAGCACCGGTTCATGCTCCAATTCACTCAAGGCGTTGGCGACATGAAGGGAATTGGTCATCACCACCAGGCCCGGCTGCTGACCGAGTTCCGGGATCATCGAAGCGGTAGTGCTGCCGCTGTCGATGATAATCCGCGCATGTTCGCGAATTCGCGTCACCGCCGCGCGGGCAATGGCCTGTTTGTATTTGGAGACTGGCAGACCGACGTCAGCCACCAGTTCCTGAGGCATGGTGATTGCCCCACCATAACGACGCAGCAACAGACCATTGCTCTCAAGTGCGGCCAGATCCTTGCGAATCGTAACTTCCGACGTTTCGAATCGCTTGGCCAACTCATCCACAGTGACTTCGCCCTGCTCAGTGAGCAAGGCGAGGATGTTATGGCGACGTTGTGGTGTGTTGCGCTTCGACATGGCTGATTAAGTTTCGATTCGAAAGATAACGTAAGCAATCAAAACCTATCAGCGAAACTTCGTCAAGCGGTGCAACGAGAAATTATCTGTGGATAAACGAAAAAAGATCGCAGCCTTCGGCAGCTCCTGCAGAGAATTTGCATTCACCCTGTAGGAGCTGCCGAAGGCTGCGATCTTTTGATTGTCAATCGCTGTGGATAACTCAGCTCTTCTTAATCTTCACCGGCCGTTTCCAGCCATCGATATTTTTCTGCCGTGCGCGCCCCACAGCCAACTGCGCGTTATCCACATTCTGAGTGATGGTCGAACCTGCCGCCGTGGTTGCGCCCGAAGAGATATCCACAGGCGCCACCAACGAATTGTTGGAACCGATGAACACATCCTCACCCAGCACCGTTTTCCACTTGTTGGCGCCATCGTAATTGCAGGTGATGGTGCCAGCGCCAATGTTGGTTCGCGCGCCAATTTCGGCATCGCCCAGGTAGGCCAGGTGACCCGCTTTGGCACCTTCGCCCATGTGCGCATTTTTCAGCTCGACGAAGTTACCCACATGCGCCCGCGCTTCCAACACAGAACCTGGACGCAAGCGCGCGAACGGACCGGCATCGCTACCCTCACCCATAATTGCGCCTTCGAGATGGCTGTTCGCCTTGATCACCACACCTTTACGCAGGGTGCTGTCCTTGATCACGCAGTTCGGACCAATGACCACGTCGTCTTCAATGACAACTTTGCCTTCGAGAATCACGTTGATATCGATCAGCACGTCGCGGCCAACGGTAACTTCACCGCGGACATCGAAACGGGCCGGGTCTCGCAGGGTCACGCCCTGAGCCATCAAACGCCGGCCGGCGCGCAATTGATAGTGACGCTCAAGCTCGGAAAGCTGCTTGCGATCGTTGGCGCCCTGCACTTCCATGGCATCGTGAGGTTGCTCGGTGGCTACGACCAGGCCATCGCTTACCGCCATGGCGATCACGTCAGTGAGGTAATACTCGCCCTGGGCATTGTTATTGGAGAGGCGGCTCATCCAGTCGCCAAGACTTGCGAATGGCAGGGCCAGAATACCGGTGTTGCCTTCGGTGATCGCACGTTCGGCTTCATTGGCGTCTTTCTGCTCAACGATAGCGGTAACGTTACCCGCCGCGTCACGCACGATGCGGCCGTAACCGGTCGGATCGTCCAATTCGACAGTGAGCAGGCCCAGTTGACGCGGTGCAACCTTCTTGAGCAGACGTTGCAGGGTTTCCACTTCGATCAGGGGCACGTCGCCATAAAGGATCAGCACCGTATCGGATTTTATGAAAGGCACGGCTTGGGCCACGGCATGGCCGGTGCCCAGTTGTTTGTCCTGAAGGACGAAATTCAGATCATCAGCGGCCAGGCGTTCACGTACGGCGTCGGCGCCGTGGCCTATCACCACATGGATCCGCTGTGGATCAAGTTGCCGGGCGCTGTGGATAACATGCCCAAGCATCGAGTTACCGGCAATCGGATGCAAAACTTTTGGCAACGACGAGCGCATGCGGGTGCCTTGGCCAGCAGCGAGAATTACGATTTCAAGAGACATGACTGGCTACCAATCCTGGGTGGTCAGCGGCTGCGACCGGGTTTAAAAATCGGAAAAGAAAAAAGGGTAGCCGAGGCTACCCTTTTTAATCAATCACACAACAAGCGTTGGCTTAGTGGCCAAACTTCTTGCGGATCTGCTGGACGGTACGCAGCTGAGCTGCGGCCTCGGCCAGACGTGCGGCAGCAGAACCGTAATCGAATTCCGCGCCCCGCTCATGCAGGGCTTTCTCGGCAGCCTTAACGGCTTCCTGAGCGGAGGCTTCGTCCAGGTCGGCAGCACGTTGCACGGTGTCGGCAAGAACCTTGACCATGTTCGGCTGAACCTCGAGGAAACCACCGGAGATGTAATACACCTCCTCTTCCCCGCCCTGCTTGACCAGGCGGATCGGACCTGGCTTCAGATTAGTGATCAGCGGCGCGTGACCCAGAGCGATACCAAGATCACCCAGTGCACCGTGCGCAATCACCATCTCGACCAGACCGGAAAAGATTTCTCCTTCCGCGCTGACGATATCGCAATGGACTGTCATAGCCATCTGATTGCCTCAACCTAAATTAGCGCCCGTTGCCGGGCGCCGGGATTACAGTTTCTTGGCTTTCTCGATCGCTTCTTCGATGCCGCCAACCATGTAGAACGCTTGTTCTGGCAGGTGGTCGTAGTCACCGTTGAGGATGCCTTTGAAGCCAGCAATGGTGTCTTTCAGGGAAACGTATTTACCCGAGGCACCGGTGAAGACTTCAGCCACGAAGAACGGCTGCGACAAGAAGCGCTGGATCTTACGAGCACGGTTTACCAACTGCTTGTCGGCTTCCGACAGCTCGTCCATACCCAGGATCGCGATGATGTCCTTCAGCTCTTTGTAACGTTGCAGAACGTACTGGACGCCGCGAGCGGTGTCGTAGTGGTCCTGGCCGATTACGTTCGGATCCAGCTGGCGCGAAGTCGAGTCGAGTGGATCGACCGCTGGGTAGATACCCAGGGAAGCGATGTCACGGGACAGAACGACGGTGGCGTCCAAGTGGGCGAAGGTGGTCGCTGGCGACGGGTCGGTCAAGTCGTCCGCAGGTACGTATACCGCTTGGATCGAAGTGATCGAACCTTCCTTGGTCGAAGTGATACGTTCTTGCAGAACGCCCATCTCTTCAGCCAGGGTCGGCTGGTAACCTACTGCGGAAGGCATACGGCCCAGCAGTGCGGATACTTCAGTACCGGCCAGGGTGTAACGATAGATGTTGTCGACGAACAACAGAACGTCGTTACCTTCGTCACGGAACTTCTCGGCCATGGTCAGGCCGGTCAGTGCTACGCGCAGACGGTTACCCGGCGGCTCGTTCATCTGACCGTAAACCAGTGCCACTTTGTCCAGAACGTTGGAATCCTTCATCTCGTGGTAGAAGTCGTTACCCTCACGAGTACGCTCACCCACACCGGCGAACACGGAATAACCGCTGTGCTCGATGGCGATGTTACGGATCAGTTCCATCATGTTTACGGTTTTGCCTACACCGGCACCACCGAACAGACCAACTTTACCGCCTTTGGCAAACGGGCAAACCAGGTCGATAACCTTGATGCCGGTTTCCAGCAGGTCGTTGCCGCCTGCTTGTTCAGCGAACGAAGGCGCTGGACGGTGAATGCCCCAACGCTCTTCGGTGTCGATCGGGCCAGCTTCGTCGATCGGGTTACCGAGGACGTCCATGATCCGGCCCAGGGTCGCTTTACCGACCGGTACGGAGATGGCTGCGCCGGAATCGGTAACTTCCAGACCGCGCTTCAGGCCTTCGGTGGAACCCATCGCAATGGTGCGAACCACGCCGTCGCCCAGCTGCTGCTGAACTTCCAGGGTGGTTTCAGCCGCGCTCACTACTTTCAGCGCGTTGTAGATGCTCGGTACGCTGTCGCGTGGAAATTCCACGTCGATAACGGCGCCGATGATTTGAACGATACGTCCGCTACTCATAGCTGGATCCTCTGAATATTTGAACCGTTAAACCGCGGCAGCGCCGCCGACGATTTCCGAGATCTCTTGGGTGATCGCAGCCTGACGCGCCTTGTTGTAGACCAGCTGCAAATCGCTGATCAAATCACCGGCGTTGTCGGTAGCGTTCTTCATTGCGATCATCCGCGCAGCCTGTTCAGCCGCGTTGTTCTCGACCACCGCCTGGTACACCTGCGACTCCACGTAACGCACCATCAGGCCGTCAAGCAGCTCTTTGGCGTCCGGTTCGTAGAGATAGTCCCAGTGGTGCTTGAGTTCTTGATCCGGGGTTGCCACCAGCGGAACCAATTGCTCCACGGTAGGCTGTTGCGTCATGGTGTTGATGAACTTGTTGGACACCACGGACAGGCGGTCAATACGGCCGTCCAGGTAGGCATCCAGCATCACCTTGACGCTGCCGATCAGATCATTGATCGACGGCTCTTCACCCAGGTGGCTGATAGCTGCAACGACGTTACCGCCGAAGTTGCGGAAGAAAGCCGCACCCTTGCTACCAATCACACACAGATCAATCTCGACGCCGTTTTCGCGGTTTACCGCCATGTCCTTGACCAGGGCCTTGAACAGGTTGGTGTTCAAGCCGCCGCACAGACCACGGTCACTGCTCACCACGACATAACCAACGCGCTTTACTTCACGGTCGATCATGAACGGATGGCGGTATTCCGGGTTGGCGTTGGCCAGATGCCCAATTACCTGGCGGATACGCTCCGCATAAGGACGGCTAGCAGACATGCGCATTTGTGCCTTGCGCATTTTGCTGACCGCCACTTTTTCCATGGCGCTGGTAATCTTTTGCGTGCTTTTGATGCTCGCAATCTTACTGCGAATCTCTTTTGCGCCTGCCATGTAACACCTATCAGGTTAGCAAGCGGGAGCCTTGCGGCTCCCGCTGCGGCTTACCAGGTTTGGGTGGCCTTGAACTTCTCGATACCGGCTTTCATGCCAGCGTCGATTTCGTCATTGAAGTCACCTTTCACGTTGATCTTCGCCATCAAATCGGCGTGATCGCGGTTGAAGAAAGCAATCAGCGCTTGCTCGAAGCTGCCGACCTTAGTGATTTCAACGTCAGTCAGGAACCCACGCTCAGCGGCATACAGCGACAGCGCCATGTCAGCGATCGACATTGGTGCGTATTGCTTCTGCTTCATCAGCTCGGTAACGCGCTGACCATGCTCAAGTTGCTTACGGGTCGCTTCGTCCAGGTCAGAAGCGAACTGGGCGAATGCCGCCAGTTCACGGTACTGAGCCAGAGCGGTACGGATACCACCGGACAGCTTCTTGATGATCTTGGTCTGAGCGGCACCACCCACACGGGATACCGAAACACCGGCGTTCACTGCAGGGCGGATGCCCGAGTTGAACATGGCCGATTCCAGGAAGATCTGACCGTCGGTGATGGAAATCACGTTGGTCGGAACGAACGCGGAAACGTCGCCAGCCTGGGTTTCGATGATCGGCAGTGCGGTCAGGGAACCGGTTTTGCCGGTCACTGCGCCGTTGGTGAACTTCTCTACGTACTCTTCCGAAACGCGGGATGCGCGCTCCAGCAGACGGGAGTGGAGATAGAACACGTCGCCTGGGTAAGCTTCACGGCCTGGTGGACGGCGCAGCAGCAGGGAAATCTGGCGGTAAGCCACTGCTTGCTTGGACAGATCGTCATAAACGATCAGCGCGTCTTCACCGCGGTCGCGGAAGTATTCGCCCATGGTGCAACCGGAGTACGGTGCCAGGAATTGCAGCGCAGGAGATTCCGAAGCACTGGCAGCCACGATGATCGTGTTGGCCAGGGCGCCGTTTTCTTCCAGCTTGCGAACCACGTTGGCGATGGTCGATTGTTTCTGGCCGATCGCGACGTAGACGCAGAAAATGCCGCTGTCTTTCTGGTTGATGATCGCGTCGATCGCCAGAGCGGTTTTACCGATCTGACGGTCACCGATGATCAGCTCACGCTGGCCACGGCCGACAGGGATCATGGCATCGACAGCCTTGTAGCCAGTCTGTACAGGCTGGTCTACCGACTTACGCCAGATCACGCCTGGAGCAACTTTCTCGACCGCGTCGGTCTCGGTGTTGCCCAGTGGACCTTTGCCGTCAACAGGGTTACCCAGTGCGTCGACAACGCGACCCAGCAGTTCCTTACCAACCGGAACTTCGAGGATGCGGCCGGTGCACTTGGCGCTCATGCCTTCAGCCAAAGACTGGTAAGCGCCCAGTACAACGGCACCTACGGAGTCTTGCTCCAGGTTGAGGGCCATACCGTAGACGCCGCCCGGAAACTCGATCATCTCGCCGTACATAACGTCGGCCAGACCGTGAATCCGCACGATACCGTCAGACACGCTGACGACAGTGCCTTCGTTACGGGCTTGGGAGGTCACATCGAGCTTGTCGATGCGGCCCTTGATAATTTCACTTATTTCGGAAGGATTGAGTTGCTGCATTGCTCTGCTGCCCCTTCAAACTCAAGATTTCAATGCTTCGGCAAGTTTCGCGATTTTGCCGCGAATCGAGCCATCGATAACCAGGTCGCCGGCGCGGATGACAACACCCCCAATAAGGGATTTGTCTTCCTCGACTTGCAGGCGCACTTCCCGGTTGAGTCGTGCACTGAGAACCTTGGCGAGTTTGTCTTGCTGTTCTTGGTTCAATGCAAAAGCACTGGTCACTTCAACATCTACCGATTTCTCTTGTTCGGCCTTGTACAGGTCGAAAAGAGCGGCAATCTCCGGCAGAAGCGAGAGACGGTCGTTTTCGGCAACGACGTTGATGAAGTTCTGTGCCTTCACATCAAACTTGTCGCCGCACACGTCAATAAACGTGGCGGCCTTTTCTGCGCTCGTCAGTCGCGGGGCCTTGAGCACGCGCTGCATGGTGTCGTCTTGCGACACCGCTGCTGCCAGGCCGAGCATGGCTGACCAATTGGCCAGTTGCTGGTGGGCCTGAGCGTGCTCGAAGGCCGCCTTAGCGTAAGGTCGGGCCAACGTGGTCAGTTCTGCCATGATCGCCCTCGCTTAGATTTCAGTAGCCAGTTTGTTTACCAGCTCTGCGTGCGCGTTTTGATCGATTGTGGCACCCAGGATCTTCTCGGCGCCGCCGACTGCCAGCAAGCCCACTTGGGCACGCAGCGCGTCTTTGACACTGTTCAGTTCCTGTTCGATCTCGGCCTGAGCCTGAACCTTCACACGGTCAGCGTCGATACGGGCTTTTTCAACAGCCTCTTCAACGATCTGGTTACCGCGTTTCTTGGCTTGCTCGATGATTTCAGCTGCCTGAGCTTTCGCTTCGCGCAGTTGCTGACCCGCTTTCTCTTGGGCCAACTCCAGGTCGCGAGCTGCTCGGCTGGCAGCGTCCAGTCCATCCGCGATCTTCTTTTGACGTTCGTGCAGTGCCGCGATGACCGGAGGCCATACGAACTTCATGCAGAACAGTACAAAAATCAGGAACGCAACGGACTGGCCAATCAGGGTCGCATTAATGTTCACGCCAACACCTCGCAGTTACGTTGTCCATCACACCAAATTACCCGGAAGATCCGAGTAATTAGCCAGCGATCTGACCAACGAACGGGTTCGCAAAGGTGAAGAACAGAGCGATACCAACACCGATCATGGTTACGGCGTCGAGCAGACCGGCAACGATGAACATTTTAACTTGCAGCATTGGAACCATTTCTGGCTGACGCGCTGCGCCTTCCAGGAACTTGCCGCCCAGCAGGCCGAAACCAATTGCGGTACCCAGTGCGCCCAGGCCGATCAACAGTGCAACAGCGATAGCGGTTAGACCAACTACAGTTTCCATCTTTCCTCCCGACTTTTACGTCGTATGGTTTAGGTTTTTTAGATTAAAGCGGTAAAACAAATCGTTTCAGATGCTCCGTGAGGAGCACCTTCCCGTTTGACCGGGAAGGACATCAGACTAGTCGAGACTGGTCTTAATGGTTTTCTTCGTGCGCCATCGACAGGTAGACGATGGTCAGCATCATGAAGATGAACGCCTGCAGGGTGATGATCAGGATGTGGAACACAGCCCACGCCCACTGCAGAACAACGCCCAGGCCACTAAGCCAGAGCAGACCGCTGCCGAACATCACAGCAATCAGAATGAACACCAGCTCACCGGCATACATGTTGCCGAACAGACGCAGAGCCAGGGAGATCGGTTTGGCGATCAGGGTTACGAATTCCAGCAGGAAGTTCACCGGGATCAGCAGGGCCTGAACGAAAATGTTCTTGCTGCCAAACGGGTGCAGGGTCAGCTCGCCGATAAAGCCGCCGATGCCCTTGACCTTGATGCTGTAGAAAATGATCAGTGCGAAAACCGACAGCGCCATGCCTAGGGTCGCGTTCGGGTCGGTAGTCGACACGGCGCGGAACGGGATGTGTGCATCGCCGGAGATCAGGATGGCCAGCTGAGGAATCCAGTCGACCGGTATCAGGTCGACGGCGTTCATCAGGAACACCCAGACGAAGATGGTCAGTGCCAGCGGTGCAATCACCGGGCTACGGCCATGGAAGCTGTCTTTCACGCTGCCATCGACGAATTCGACCAATACTTCAACGAAGTTCTGCAAAGCACCAGGCTGACCGGAAGTCGCCTTCTTTGCCGCCATGCGGAAAAGAAGAACGAAGATCAGACCCAATGCGACCGACCAGCCGAGGGTATCGACGTGGAAAGCCCAGAAGCCCATTTCTTTGGCTTCTGCTGCGGTGTGGGCAAAGCCCCAGCCGCCGGTAGGGTGCTGACCGAAAGTCAGGTTCTGCAAGTGGTGCTGGATATAGCCCGAAGCGGTTGTTTCTGCCATGGTTGCCTCAAACGCCCTAAGGTCTCGAAAGTCTTGTTCTCATCAGCAGGGGCGCGAACCAGCTGACCAGTTGGGTCAGAACGAAGACGCCGAATACAGCTAGCGGCGCCAATGGCTTCACACCTGCAAACGTCAATGCAAAGAGCACTGCCGTCAAAATCAGTTTGCCCGCCTCGCCGGCATAAAATGACCGGACGATGGCTTGAGCTGCTCGGGCGCCGGAAAACCGAAATGCCCTGTGAGCGAAATAAACATTGGGCAGCAAGGCTATCAGGCCTCCGCAGAGTCCCGAGTACCCGGCAACGACTCCATACCATTGCCAGAGCGCCAAAGCGGCAATCAGCAAAATGACAAACTGAGCCATTAACACCGGAAAAACTGCCAGACGATGGAACGGCAAGCGGTTTGGCGTGCGGGTTTCCATCACTATTGCTCTCCAATGGTCGGCTGCCAGAATTCAATAACTTGGCATAATTTGTGCCGACAAAATGCGCGCAGAGTATAGGGGCGGTTCTGCCCCTATTCAACTGTCAGGTAGTGATTTCCGACTGCGCGCTACATGAGGAAATGTTTCAGCGGATATGCGCGAGCACACCTTGTAGTTCATCCAGGGAGTTGTAGCCAATCACTAACTGACCCTTTCCCTTCTTCCCGTGGCGAATCTGCACCGCAGAGCCTAGGCGCTCGGCCAGGCGCTGTTCCAGACGAGCGATATCCGGGTCCGGTTTTGCCGCTTCAACAGGCTCCGGTTTGCCACTCAACCACTGCCGAACTAGTGCCTCAGTTTGGCGCACAGTCAGGCCACGTGCGACAACATGTCGCGCCCCTTCAACCTGTTGATTATCCGGCAGACCGAGCAACGCACGGGCATGACCCATTTCCAGATCGCCGTGGGACAGCATGGTCTTGATCACTTCCGGCAACGAAATCAACCGCAACAAGTTAGCCACGGTCACCCGCGACTTACCCACAGCTTCGGCGACTTGTTGCTGGGTCAGCTGGAATTCCTGCTGCAAACGCTGCAAGGCCACGGCTTCTTCGATCGGGTTGAGGTCTTCGCGCTGGATGTTCTCGATCAGCGCCATGGCGATCGCGGTTTCATCCGAGACATCGCGAACCATCGCCGGGATGGTTTCCTGGCCCGCTTGCTGGCTGGCGCGCCAGCGGCGTTCACCGGCAATGATTTCGAAACGACCGCTACCGATTGGACGAACCACGATCGGCTGCATGACGCCCTGAGCCTTGATCGACTGCGCCAATTCTTCGAGCGCTTGCGTATCCATATCCCGACGTGGCTGATACTTGCCGCGCTGGAGCAGGTCCAGGGGCAGGTGCTGCAACTCGCGCTGATCGGCTTGCACCGCTTGTTCTTCCAGCGAGCTGACGGTCGGACCACTCAGCAGTGCATCCAGTCCACGTCCGAGACCTCGTTTCTTGACGGCCATGGGGATTCCTTAAGTTGGCTGGGCGGCGGCGATGCGTGAGTTTTTGCGTTGACGACGAACCATTTCACCCGCCAGAGCCAGGTAGGCCACGGCACCGCGCGATGATTTGTCGTACGCCAGCGCCGGCATGCCATAGCTTGGAGCTTCGGCCAGACGGATGTTGCGTGGAATGACAGTGTCGTAGAGCTGATCGCCGAAGTGTTCCTTGAGCTGTGCCGATACGTCGTTCATCAGGCTCAGGCGCGGGTCGTACATCGTCCGTAACAGGCCTTCGACCTTGAGGTTCGGGTTCAGCAGTTCAGCGATGCGCTTGATGTTATCCACAAGGTCGCTCAAGCCTTCGAGTGCGAAATACTCGCACTGCATGGGGATAATCACCCCGTCGGCGGCAACCAAAGCGTTCAAGGTCAGCATCGACAGCGACGGCGGGCAGTCGATCAAAATGTAATCGTAGTTTTCACGGATCGGCGCCAGCGCGCTGCGCAGGCGACTTTCCTTCATCTGCATTTCCAGCAGAACCACTTCGGCGGCAGTCAGGTCGCGGTTGGCTGGCAACAACTGGTAACCACCGTGTTCGGAATAATGCATGGCCTGAGCCAGATCGCATTCGCCGATCAACAGGTCATAGACCGAGTTTTCCAGGCCGTGTTTATCCACACCGCTACCCATGGTGGCGTTGCCCTGTGGATCGAGATCGATCAGCAATACCCGACGCTTGGTCGCGACCAGGGATGCTGCGAGGTTGATACAGGTGGTGGTCTTGCCCACACCACCCTTTTGGTTCGCTATCGCGAATACCTTAGCCATTCTTGCTTGTGTTCCCAATCATGCCGTGCGGCGCAGTATCAGCAGATGGCGTTGGCCTTGGCAACCGGGTACGGCCAGGGCGTGTTCGCTATCGAGGTGGAAGTCCGCCGGCAATGCTACCAGCTCATCGGCGGGATGAACGCCCTTCATTGCCAGCCAACGTGTATCGGTGTCGCCGAGGTGGCGCGTCCAGTTGCTGAAGTTCTCCATGCTGCTGAACGCCCGGGAAATTATCCCGTTGAACGGCTGGGCAGGCTGGAAGGCTTCGACGCGACTGTGGATAACTTGCAGGTTATCCAGTTTGAGTTCGAGTTTGACCTGGGTCAGGAAGCGGGTTTTCTTGCCGTTACTGTCCAGGCAAGTCACTTGGGACTCTGGAAACAGGATCGCCAACGGAATCCCCGGCATGCCGCCGCCGCTGCCCACGTCGAGCCAGCGACCGTTTTCGATGAACGTCATCACGCTCAGACTATCGAGCAAATGACGGGACACCATTTCGTCCGGATCCCGCACGGCGGTCAGGTTGTAAGCCTTGTTCCATTTGATCAACAGGGCCAGATAACCCAGCAGCTGCGCGTGCTGGGTTTCAGTCAGAGCGACACCGAGCTGGCGAGCACCTGTGGATAACTCTTCTGCGTGTTGCGAGGTGACCAACGAACTCAAGCGCTTTGCTCCAACTGACGGCCCGCGCCGCGTTTTTTCAAATGAATCATCAACAGCGAAATGGCCGCCGGTGTGACACCCGGGATACGCGACGCCTGGCCCAAAGTTTCTGGACGGGTCGCACCGAGCTTGCTCTGGATCTCCTTGGAGAGACCGGAAATGTTCGTGTAATCGATATCCACAGGCAGTTTTGTATCTTCGCTGGCCCGTAGACGAGCGATTTCATCTTGTTGACGATCGATGTAGCCGGCGTACTTGGTCTTGATTTCGACCTGCTCGGCAACCTGTGGATCTTCTGCGCCCCCGCCGGTCACGGCGATCAGACCAGCGTAGTCGATTTCCGGACGGCTCAAGAGATTGAGCAGGTTGTATTCGTGGGTCAGTGGCGTGCCGAATTTTTCGGCAATGGCATCGCCCTGTTCGGTGCCCGGGCGTACCCAGGTGCTTTTCAGGCGTTGCTCTTCCAGTTCGATGCTTTCGCGTTTTTTGCAGAAAGCCGCCCAGCGCACGTCATCCACCAGGCCCAGTTCGCGACCTTTTTCGGTCAGGCGCAGGTCGGCGTTGTCTTCGCGCAGGATCAAACGATATTCGGCCCGGGAAGTGAACATCCGGTACGGCTCTTGGGTACCGAGGGTAATCAGGTCGTCGACCAACACGCCGATGTACGCCTCATCGCGACGCGGACACCAGGCATCTTTGCCCTGTGCACGCAGTGCCGCGTTGGTGCCGGCGAGCAAACCCTGGGCACCGGCTTCTTCGTATCCGGTTGTACCGTTGATTTGCCCGGCGAAGAACAGGCCGCCGATGACTTTGGTTTCCAGGCTGTATTTCAAATCCCGTGGATCGAAGTAGTCGTACTCGATCGCATAGCCCGGACGCACGATGTGCGCGTTTTCCATGCCGCGGATCGATTGCACGATCTGCAATTGCACGTCGAACGGCAAGCTTGTGGATATCCCGTTTGGATACAGCTCATGGGTGGTCAAACCTTCCGGTTCGATGAACACCTGATGGCTTTCCTTGTCGGCGAAGCGATGGATTTTGTCTTCGATCGACGGGCAATAACGCGGGCCAATGCCTTCGATCTCACCGGCAGCGGAATACATAGGCGAACGGTCGAGGTTCGCGGCAATGATTTCGTGGGTGCGGGCATTTGTGTGGGTAATCCAGCAACTGACTTGCCGTGGATGCTGTTCCTTGGTGCCCATGAACGACATCACCGGGATCGGTGTATCACCGGGTTGTTCGGACATCACCGAAAAATCCACAGACCGGCCGTCGATACGCGGCGGAGTACCGGTTTTCAGACGACCCACACGCAATGGCAGTTCACGCAGACGGTGAGCCAGCGCGATTGATGGTGGATCACCGGCGCGACCGCCGGAAAAATTCTGCAACCCGATGTGGATAAGTCCACCGAGGAACGTGCCGGTGGTTAACACCACGGAATCGGCGAAGAAACGCAGACCCATTTGGGTGACAACACCACGGACTTGTTCTTGCTCGACGATCAGGTCGTCGGCGGCCTGCTGAAATATCCACAGGTTCGGCTGGTTTTCAAGGATTTCGCGGACAGCAGCCTTGTACAAAATCCGGTCTGCCTGTGCACGGGTTGCGCGCACGGCAGGGCCTTTGCGGCTGTTCAACACGCGAAATTGAATACCACCTTTGTCGGTGGCCATGGCCATCGCGCCGCCGAGGGCATCGATTTCCTTGACCAAGTGGCTTTTGCCAATCCCGCCAATGGCCGGGTTGCAACTCATGGCACCGAGGGTTTCCACGTTATGCGTCAGCAACAGGGTTTTGACCCCCATACGTGCTGAGGCCAGTGCTGCCTCGGTACCGGCATGACCGCCGCCGATGACGATCACTTCAAAACGGGAAGGGAAATCCACCACGCACCTCGTGCCTGCTTAAGTAGGTAATTCAGGAATAGTTTGAGCTCAGGTTTTTGGACCTGGTCGACAAGTATAGGGACTTCGCCCTTCCTAAAGAACCCTTTGCACAAAATTTAACCAGCTGTGGAGAAGTCGGGGTTATAGAAATTAAAAAGAGAGAAATTTATTAAATCTTTGTTTTTATGTTTATTTCTACTGACCGATGTTTCTGTGGATAGATCGCTGAAGGCCTTTATATTCGATGTGTACAGAGAATCAAAACCCTGTGGTCATGTGCCAATGAGGCCCTTGGATAACCGGTCTAAGCCTGTGGATTAAAGTAGTGGTTATCCACAGAGGCGGTTATCTTCAGTTTTGAGGCCCTGTTATCAACTGCCCTTAGCCACGGTTATTCACAGGGCTTAATCCACAGAAAAACGTTGAAGGGGCGATTTCCGGGCACGGAAAATCCGCACAAGCAGAATCTATCGGCTCAGCACTGGAGGTTTATTTCAGAAAAAGGAGAGGACAGACAGGCACGAATGGCCTGTCTGTTAACAATGGGACGACTACTTACCGATGCAGAAGCTGGAGAAGATCCGACCCAACAGGTCATCGGAGCTGAATGCGCCGGTGATTTCACCCAGGGATTGTTGAGCCTGGCGCAAATCTTCGGCCAGCAACTCGCCGGCACCCGCCAGAGTCAGTTGAGCGCGGCCGTGCTCAAGGGAGGCGCTGGCATGACGCAGCGCCTCAAGGTGACGCCTGCGGGCGCTGAAGCTGCTTTCAGAGGTCTGCTCATAGCCCATGCAGGCCTTGAGGTGGTCGCGTAATAATTCCAGACCGACGCCGGCAGACTTGGCGCTCAGACTGATAGTGACATGGCCATCCTCACTGACTTCCAGGGCAATCGCTTCACCCGTCAGGTCAGCCTTGTTGCGGATCAGTGTGACCTTTGCCGGATCGGGACGGGTTTCAAGGAATTCCGGCCACAAAGCAAAGGGATCAAGGGCTTCGGGGGCTGTGGCATCAACCACCAGTAGCACGCGATCGGCTTCGCCAATGGCCTTTAATGCCCGCTCTACGCCAATCTTTTCCACATGATCGTCGGTATCGCGCAGACCCGCTGTATCGACCACGTGCAGCGGCATGCCATCGATGTGAATATGTTCACGAAGAACGTCTCGGGTCGTACCGGCAATCTCGGTCACGATGGCTGCTTCACGACCAGCTAACGCGTTGAGCAGGCTGGATTTGCCAGCATTCGGACGACCGGCGATTACCACCGTCATGCCATCACGCAGCAAGGCACCTTGCCCGGCTTCACGCATGACGGTGGATAACTCGTCACGAACTTTGTCGAGCATGCTCAGTACATGGCCATCGGCGAGGAAGTCGATTTCCTCCTCCGGGAAGTCGATCGCTGCTTCGACATAGATCCGCAGGCCGATCAATTGCTCGGTCAGGTTATGCACACGTGTTGAAAATGCACCTTGCAAGGAACGAAGGGCATTTCGAGCAGCCTGTGCAGAACTGGCTTCGATCAAGTCGGCAATTGCTTCAGCTTGAGCCAGATCGAGCTTGTCATTGAGGAATGCGCGTTCGCTGAATTCTCCCGGCCGGGCCAGACGGCAGCCCAGTTCCAGGCAGCGTTTGAGCAACATATCCAGAACAATCGGTCCGCCATGGCCTTGCAGTTCCAGCACGTCTTCGCCAGTGAACGAATTCGGGCCGGGGAAATACAGGGCGATACCCTGATCCAGCACCTCGTCGTTTTCACCGAAAAACTCACCGTAGTGAGCAAATCGCGGCTTGAGTTCTCGACCACTGAAGGCCTTGGCCGCAACGCTGGCCAACGGTCCCGAGATACGGACGATTCCGACTCCGCCGCGACCTTGTGCGGTAGCAACGGCGGCAATGGTTTCACGAGGAGCGCTCATAAACCGGTATCCAGACAAAAGTGACAGATAGCAAAACGCCCCACTAGGGGGCGTTTTGAATGGTTATCCACAGTGTAAATCAGGCAGCTGCTTTGGTAGCTGCTTCGATCTTACGCGTGATGTACCACTGTTGGGCGATCGACAGGCAGTTGTTCACTACCCAGTACAGCACCAGACCAGCCGGGAACCACAGGAAGAAGAAGGTGAAGATGATTGGCATCAGCTTCATCACCTTGGCCTGCATCGGATCCGGTGGAGTCGGGTTCAACTGCTGCTGGATGAACATGGTTGCACCCATGATGATCGGCAGAATGAAGAACGGATCCTTGATCGACAGGTCAGTAATCCACAGCATGAACGGCGCCTGGCGCATTTCAACGCTTTCCAGCAGAACCCAGTACAGCGAGAGGAAAACCGGCATCTGCACAAGGATTGGCAAGCAACCACCCAGCGGATTGATCTTCTCTTTCTTGTACAGCTCCATCATGGCTTGCGACATTTTCTGCCGATCATCGCCATGTTGCTCTTTCAGGGCAGCCAGTTTCGGTGCCACTGCGCGCATGCGCGCCATGGATTTGTAGCTGGCGGCCGACAATGGGAAGAAAATCCCTTTGATCAGCATGGTCAGGAAGATGATCGACCAGCCCCAGTTACCCACAATGGCGTGAATGTGTTGCAGCAACCAGAAGATCGGTTGAGCGATGAACCACAGAATGCCGTAGTCGACGGTCAATTCCAGCCCTGGGGACAACTCTTTCAGCACCGCCTGGCTTTTCGGACCGGCGTACAGAGTGGCGCTGGTTTCAGCTTTGGCACCCGGTGCAACGGTCAGCGAAGGACCGGTGTAGCCGATGATGTAGTTGCCTTTGCTGTCTTTACGGGTCTGGACGACGTTATTTTCGCCCTTGGCCGGAATCCACGCGGTCACGAAGTAGTGTTGCAACCATGCAACCCAACCACCGGTAACGGTTTCTTTCAGCTGTGCCTTGTCCATGTCCTTCATGGACACTTTCTTGTACGGCTCGGAACTTGTCCACAGGGCTGCGCCCAGGTAAGTCGCGGTGCCGGTGGCGGTGCTGGAAGATGGATCGGAACTGGCGTCACGCTTCAACTGCGCGAACATTGCACCGGACCAAGGCTGAGCGCTCTGGTTGTCGATCAGGTAGGAGACGGTTACGTCGTACAGGCCACGTTTCAAGGTGAAACGCTTGATGTAGTTGACGCCGTCCTTGCTGAACTTCAGGTCTACGACCAATTGGTCCTGGCCGTCAGCCAGTTGATAAACCTTCTTCTCCGAGGAGTAAACCGGACGACCGGTAGGACTTGCATCCGGACCGTTGCTGCCGATCAAGCCACTTTGAGCCAGATAAGTGCGCTCGTTGCCATTATCGAACAACTGGAATGGAATTTCCGGATGGTCCTGGCGACGTGGATACAGCGGCAATTTCAGCTGGGCGACATCACCACCTTGTGGATCGATGGCCAGATCGAGCACATCCGTTTTGATCTGGATGAGGTCGGTGCTCACGGCTACCGGAGTTTCGGCAGGTGCGCTGGTATCGTTTGCGGCGTGTGGAATGTCGTCACTGACGGACGCTTTATTGCCAGTTGCCGTATCCGGGAGGCCCGGTGCGGTCGTACTGGAAGCAACATTCTGAGTCGGCAGGGCAGCCTGACCATAGTCCTGGTTCCATTTAAGAACCATAACGTAGGACACGATTGCCAGGGCGACGATCAGGATCGTGCGTTTGATATCCATGATTACTCGGCCATCGAAGAAGAACGGGAGGTAGGGATAGGTGGAACCGGGTCATAACCACCGGGATTCCACGGATGACAGCGACCTAAACGACGAAAGGTCAGCCAGCCACCGCGAAGAAGGCCATGATTTTCAATGGCTTCTAACGCGTAGCAGGAACAACTGGGGTAGAAACGACAGTGACTGGCCATCAGGGGACTAATGGCATAGCGGTAAAACTGGATCGGAACGAGTGCCAGTTTACGCATCTGGACTGTCTACCCCTACAGTTTCGGTTTTGACTGCTGGTACCGGCGTGCTGCGTGCCAGACGCTTCCAGAGTTTGCCGAAATGCTGAATCAATTCGGGGTTTTCTACGTCGCCCAAACCTTTGCGCGCGACGATAACGATGTCCCAGCCGACCAGTGAATCCTGGTTCAGACGAAACGATTCGCGCATCAGACGTTTGAGGCGATTGCGCTCGACGGAGAGCTTTACGCTCTTTTTCCCGATAACCAGCCCGAGACGGGGGTGATCAAGATCGTTGTTGCGCGCAAGGAGCAGGAGATTTTTCCCCGGAACCTTGCCGGTAGGGGAGTCAAAGACTGCCTTGAAATGCCGGGGGGTAAGCAGACGCTTTTCCCGACTGAAGTCCTGACTCACCTCCAGTGCCGGATTATCAAACTGCCAGACGCGCACGACCTTTGGCGCGACGACGCGACAGGACGGCACGACCGTTCTTGGTAGCCATGCGAGCACGGAAACCGTGGGTACGAGCGCGTTTGATAGTGCTTGGTTGGAAAGTACGTTTCATTGTCGTGTTACCTGGTTCGTCCACAACGGGCCGGAATGGCCCCCGTTTTAAGAGACCGGGGATTCTAGAGAAAGCAAGCCTCTAGGTCAATTTCCAACCAACGTTTCCTTATAAATAGATCTCCCGAGGTTTGGCCGGTACGAATCCACCGATAAACATAAAAATAAAGAAGGAGAGTATTTAAAGCTTTTCTGTAAAGCTTATAAAAGCTAGGGACGCGGTCATCTGTGGATAACTGGCAGTAGCCCTTATTTCTCCTGATGTACAAAGAATGACAACTACAGTGGAAAACCGTGTTCAGCCTGTGCTGCACTGTCGGATAACCTGTGTGTGAAACAGCCGGTTATCCACAGCCAGGTTATCCACCGAGTTTTACCCCCAGTTGTGCAATGAGCTCAGACCCGGTTATCCACAGAGCTTATGCACAGACCATTGGTCGTCTTTTTTGCGCATAAAACGTTGATTGATCCTGGATTGTGAGCAACCTTCGTGTGGATAAGTCGGCGTCTGGTCGTTACAATGGCCGCTTGTTTTTGCCTCACCGGCTTTCAACTTAGGGGATATCCGTGTCAGTGGAACTTTGGCAGCAGTGCGTGGAGCTTTTGCGCGATGAGCTGCCTGCCCAACAATTCAACACTTGGATCCGTCCACTACAGGTCGAAGCCGAAGGCGACGAGTTGCGTGTTTACGCACCCAATCGTTTTGTTCTGGACTGGGTCAACGAAAAATACCTCGGTCGTGTGATGGAGCTGCTGGACGAGCACGGCAACGGAATGGCGCCCGCGCTTTCCTTATTAATAGGCAGCAAGCGCAGTTCGGCGCCTCGTGCCGCGCCGAATGCTCCACTTGCCGCCGCAGCGTCCCAGGCTCAGGCCGCGTCTGCACCGGTCAGCACGCCGCCCCCGGCGCCAGCGCCAGCCAAGCGTGCGACGCAAAAAGTCGCCGAAGTCACTGAAGAAGAGCCTTCGCGCGATAGCTTCGATCCAATGGCCGGCGCCAGTTCCCAACAGGCTCCGGTTCGTTCGGAACAACGCACTGTGCAGGTTGAAGGCGCGCTCAAGCACACCAGCTACCTGAACCGCACTTTCACCTTCGAAAACTTCGTTGAGGGTAAATCCAACCAACTGGCCCGGGCTGCTGCCTGGCAAGTGGCGGATAACCCCAAGCACGGCTACAACCCGCTCTTCCTTTATGGTGGCGTGGGCCTGGGTAAAACCCACTTGATGCATGCTGTGGGTAACCACCTGTTAAAGAAGAATCCGAATGCCAAGGTTGTGTACCTGCATTCCGAGCGCTTCGTGGCGGATATGGTCAAGGCGCTGCAGCTGAACGCGATCAACGAGTTCAAGCGTTTCTACCGTTCGGTGGATGCATTGCTGATCGATGACATTCAGTTCTTCGCTCGCAAAGAACGTTCCCAGGAAGAGTTTTTCCACACCTTCAACGCCCTGCTTGAAGGTGGCCAGCAGGTCATTCTCACCAGTGACCGCTACCCGAAAGAAATCGAAGGACTTGAAGAGCGCCTGAAATCCCGCTTCGGCTGGGGCTTGACGGTCGCCGTCGAGCCGCCGGAACTGGAAACCCGTGTGGCGATCCTGATGAAGAAGGCCGATCAGGCCAAGGTCGAACTGCCCCACGATGCGGCATTCTTCATTGCCCAACGCATTCGTTCCAACGTCCGTGAACTGGAAGGCGCACTCAAACGCGTGATCGCCCACTCCCACTTCATGGGTCGCGATATCACCATCGAGCTGATTCGCGAGTCCTTGAAGGATCTGTTGGCGCTACAAGACAAACTGGTCTCTGTGGATAACATTCAGCGCACGGTCGCTGAGTACTACAAGATCAAGATCTCCGACCTGTTGTCCAAGCGTCGTTCGCGTTCGGTTGCCCGTCCGCGTCAGGTCGCCATGGCCTTGTCCAAGGAACTGACCAACCACAGCCTGCCGGAAATCGGCGATGTATTTGGCGGACGTGACCACACGACTGTTTTGCACGCCTGCCGCAAGATCAACGAACTTAAGGAATCCGACGCGGACATCCGCGAGGACTACAAGAACCTGCTGCGTACACTGACCACTTGATGAACACCAGCGCAGCTTATTAAGGCAAGGGACTAGACCATGCATTTCACCATTCAACGCGAAGCCCTGTTGAAACCCCTGCAACTGGTCGCAGGCGTCGTCGAGCGCCGCCAGACCTTGCCGGTGCTCTCCAACGTGCTGCTGGTTGTCGAAGGCCAGCAACTGTCGCTGACCGGTACCGACCTGGAAGTCGAACTGGTCGGTCGTGTTCAACTCGAAGAGCCTGCCGAGCCAGGGTCCATCACTGTGCCTGCGCGCAAGCTGATGGATATCTGCAAAAGCTTGCCGAACGATGCACTGATCGACATTAAGGTCGACGAGCAGAAGTTGGTGGTCAAGGCTGGCCGTAGCCGTTTCACCTTGTCGACCCTGCCGGCCAACGATTTCCCGACAGTGGAAGAAGGCCCGGGCTCGCTGACTTGCAGCCTGGAGCAAAGCAAGCTGCGTCGTTTGATCGAGCGCACCAGCTTCGCCATGGCCCAGCAGGACGTGCGTTATTACCTCAATGGCATGTTGCTGGAAGTTTCGGCCGGGATCATCCGCGCCGTGGCTACCGACGGTCACCGTCTGGCGATGTGCTCGATGCAGGCTGACATTGGTCAGCCGGATCGCCACCAGGTTATCGTGCCGCGCAAAGGTATTCTTGAGCTCGCGCGTTTGCTGACCGAGCCGGACGGCATCGTCAGCATCGTCCTCGGTCAGCACCACATTCGCGCCACCACCGGTGAATTCACCTTCACCTCGAAACTGGTCGACGGTAAATTCCCGGATTACGAGCGTGTTCTGCCGAAAGGCGGCGACAAGCTGGTACTCGGCGACCGTCAGGCGCTGCGCGAAGCCTTCAGCCGTACCGCGATTCTGTCCAACGAGAAGTACCGTGGTATCCGCCTGCAACTGGCCAACGGTCAGTTGAAAATCCAGGCGAATAACCCGGAGCAGGAAGAAGCGGAAGAAGAAGTGGGCGTTGAGTACAACGGCGGCTCGCTGGAAATCGGCTTCAACGTGAGCTACTTGCTCGACGTGTTGGGTGTGATGACCACCGAGCAGGTTCGTCTGATCCTGTCCGACTCCAACAGCAGCGCGCTGGTACAAGAGTCCGACAACGACGACTCGGCTTACGTTGTCATGCCGATGCGTCTGTAATCATGCTCAGCAGAAGCTAGATGTCCTTAAGTCGCGTCTCGGTCACCGCGGTGCGCAATCTGCACCCGGTGACCTTCTCCCCCTCTCCCCGAATCAACATTCTTTACGGCGCCAACGGCAGCGGCAAAACCAGTGTTCTGGAAGCCATTCACCTGCTGGGGCTTGCCCGTTCCTTTCGTAGCACCCGTCTGTTGCCGGTCATTCAATACGAGCAATTGGCATGCACAGTATTTGGACAGGTCGAGTTGGCCGAAGGCGGACACAGCGCTTTGGGGATATCAAGGGATCGCCAGGGCGAGTTCCAGATACGCATCGACGGACAGAACGCCCGCAGTGCAGCCCAACTGGCCGAGATCCTGCCGCTGCAGTTGATCAACCCGGACAGCTTCCGTTTGCTGGAAGGTGCTCCGAAGATTCGCCGTCAGTTTCTCGATTGGGGCGTGTTCCACGTGGAACCACGATTCATGTCCACCTGGCAGCGCTTGCAGAAGGCCCTGCGCCAGAGAAACTCTTGGCTGCGGCATGGTACACTTGACGCCGTTTCGCAAGCGGTTTGGGACAGGGAACTGTGCCAGGCCAGCGCTGAAATTGATGAATACCGCCGCGCCTATATCAAAGCCTTGAAACCTGTCTTTGAACAGACCTTGAGCGAGTTGGTTGAGCTTGAGGGCTTAACGCTCAGCTATTACCGAGGTTGGGACAAAGACCGTGAGCTGAGCGCTGTGCTCGCCGGGTCCCTGCAGCGGGATCAGCAGATGGGTCACACCCAGGCCGGACCACAACGGGCTGATTTGCGTCTCAGACTGGGCGCACACAATGCCGCGGACATCTTGTCCCGCGGCCAGCAGAAGTTGGTGGTTTGTGCATTGCGGATTGCCCAGGGGCACCTGGTCAGTCAGGCCCGACGCGGTCAGTGTATTTATCTGGTGGATGACTTGCCGTCCGAACTGGACGAGCAGCACCGCCGCGCGCTTTGCCGCTTGCTGGAAGACTTACGCTGCCAGGTGTTTATCACCTGTGTAGATCACGAATTATTGAGGGAAGGCTGGCAGACGGAAACGCCAGTCGCTCTGTTCCACGTGGAACAGGGCCGTATCACCCAGACACACGACCATCGGGAGTGAAGGCATTGAGCGAAGAAAATACGTACGACTCAACGAGCATTAAAGTGCTGAAAGGCCTGGATGCCGTACGCAAACGTCCCGGTATGTACATTGGCGACACCGACGATGGTAGCGGCCTGCACCACATGGTGTTCGAAGTCGTCGATAACTCGATCGACGAAGCTCTCGCCGGCCACTGCGACGACATCAGCATCATCATCCACCCGGATGAATCCATCACCGTTCGTGACAACGGCCGTGGTATCCCGGTAGACGTGCACAAAGAAGAAGGCGTCTCAGCAGCCGAGGTCATCATGACCGTGCTGCACGCCGGCGGTAAGTTCGATGACAACTCCTACAAAGTTTCCGGCGGTCTGCACGGTGTAGGTGTTTCGGTAGTTAACGCTCTTTCCGAACAACTGGTCCTGACGGTTCGTCGTAGCGGCAAGATCTGGGAACAGACCTACGTACACGGTGTTCCGCAAGAGCCGATGAAAATCGTTGGCGACAGCGAAACCACTGGTACCCAGATTCACTTCAAGGCTTCCAGCGAAACCTTCAAGAATATCCACTTCAGCTGGGACATCCTGGCCAAGCGGATTCGTGAGCTGTCCTTCCTCAACTCCGGTGTCGGTATCGTCCTCAAGGACGAGCGCAGCGGCAAGGAAGAGCTGTTCAAGTACGAAGGTGGTCTGCGTGCGTTCGTTGAATACCTGAACACTAACAAGACTCCAGTCAACCAGGTGTTCCACTTCAACATCCAGCGCGAAGACGGCATTGGCGTGGAAATCGCCCTGCAGTGGAACGACAGCTTCAACGAGAATCTGTTGTGCTTCACCAACAACATTCCGCAGCGCGACGGCGGTACTCACCTGGTCGGTTTCCGTTCCGCTCTGACGCGTAACCTGAACACCTACATCGAAGCTGAAGGTCTGGCGAAGAAGCACAAAGTCGCGACTACCGGTGACGATGCCCGTGAAGGCCTGACCGCGATCATTTCGGTAAAGGTGCCGGATCCGAAGTTCAGCTCCCAGACCAAAGACAAGCTGGTCTCTTCCGAAGTGAAGACCGCGGTCGAACAGGAAATGGGCAAGTACTTCTCCGACTTCCTGCTGGAAAACCCGAACGAAGCCAAACTGGTCGTCGGCAAGATGATCGACGCAGCTCGTGCCCGTGAAGCGGCGCGCAAGGCTCGTGAGATGACCCGCCGCAAAGGCGCGCTGGACATCGCCGGCCTGCCGGGCAAACTGGCTGACTGCCAGGAAAAAGACCCTGCCCTGTCCGAACTGTACCTCGTGGAAGGTGACTCTGCTGGCGGCTCCGCCAAGCAGGGTCGTAACCGCAAGACCCAGGCAATTCTGCCCCTCAAGGGTAAAATCCTGAACGTCGAGAAAGCGCGTTTCGACAAGATGATCTCTTCCCAGGAAGTAGGTACCTTGATCACCGCGCTGGGTTGCGGCATCGGCCGCGACGAGTACAACATCGAAAAACTGCGCTATCACAACATCATCATCATGACCGATGCTGACGTCGACGGTTCGCACATCCGTACCCTGCTGCTGACCTTCTTCTTCCGTCAGCTGCCGGAGCTGATCGAGCGTGGCTACATCTACATCGCTCAGCCGCCGCTGTACAAAGTGAAGAAAGGCAAGCAAGAGCAATACATCAAAGACGACGACGCCATGGAAGAGTACATGACGCAGTCGGCCCTGGAAGATGCGAGCCTGCACCTGAACGAAGAGGCCCCGGGTATCTCCGGTGAAGCCCTTGAGCGTCTGGTGAATGACTTCCGCCTGGTGATGAAGACCCTCAAGCGCCTGTCGCGCCTGTACCCACAGGAACTGACCGAGCACTTCATCTACCTGCCGGCCGTCAGCCTGGAGCAACTGTCCGACCACGCAGCCATGCAGGATTGGCTGGCCCAGTACGAAGTGCGTCTGCGTACCGTCGAGAAGTCGGGTCTGGTGTACAAGGCCAGCCTGCGTGAAGACCGTGAACGTAACGTCTGGCTGCCAGAGGTCGAATTGATCTCCCACGGCCTGTCGAACTACGTCACCTTCAACCGCGACTTCTTCGGCAGCAACGATTACAAGACCGTGGTTTCCCTTGGTGCTCAGCTGAGCACCTTGCTGGACGACGGCGCGTACATTCAGCGCGGCGAGCGCAAGAAGCAGGTCACCGAGTTCAAGGAAGCCCTTGAGTGGCTGATGGCCGAAAGCACCAAGCGCCATACCATCCAGCGATACAAAGGTCTGGGTGAGATGAACCCGGATCAGCTGTGGGAAACCACCATGGATCCCGGCTCGCGCCGCATGCTCAAAGTGACCATCGAAGACGCCATTGGCGCGGACCAGATCTTCAACACCCTGATGGGTGATGCGGTCGAACCACGTCGTGACTTCATCGAAAGCAACGCATTGGCGGTTTCTAACCTGGATTTCTGATCCAGTAAGCCCGCTAAACTAAAAAGGGCCAACGCGTGTGCGTTGGCCCTTTTTTTATGAGATCAAAAGATCATCCGAGCGCGGCCCGAGCCTTCGGCAGCTCCTACAGCGTTTATTCGCTCGCTGTGGCCACACTCTCCAGCCGATACCCATACCCATAAATCGTCAGCAGCTGCCATCCACGGTCAGCGGTCAGCCCCAGTTTGTTGCGCAAGCGATAGATGTGTGTATCCAGCGGCCGAGAAGAGTCCATTTCTTCGTGAGTCCAGAATCGCTGGTAGAGGTATTCCCGGGACAACGGCCGGCCCAGGTTGGTGAACAGGCAGCGCGCCAGTCGATATTCACGCTCCGTCATGACAATGGGGCTGCCCCCTCGCTTGACGGTTAACTCGGCATCATCGAACACCAGGTCATTGAAACTCAGCACTTCAGCCGCTGCGTTGCGTTGCTGACTGTGCCGACGCAGTACCGCCGCGACCCGGGCTTTCAGTTCGTTGGGGCGAAACGGTTTGCTGACGTAGTCATCGGCACCGGCATTCAAGGCCTGGACGATGTCACTCTCGGTGTCGCGACTGGTGAGCATGATCGCCGCCGGGGGCGCTTCCATGTGTTCGCGGGTCCAGCGCAGCAGTTCGAGACCGCTCAGGTCAGGCATTTGCCAGTCGAGGATAAGCAGGTCATAGGTTTCCCGGCGCAGCTGACGCAACAGGTCCTCTCCCCTCTCAAAACTGTGCAACGACCAGGCATCCTCCCCCGGTTCAGCCATCTGATGCAGGGTCTGTTCTACCCGGCGCAGTTCTGCCGGTTCATCGTCCAGTATCGCGACACGCATGTGCGGTATTCCTTGGGCTCGGGGGCGGTCCGTTGTGAACAGACAATAGCTACTCGGATAACGAAAGTAAAAGCAGCCCACCGTTGGTCGACGTCCGCTATGATTTCGATCATTCATTCAGAACGGTGAGCCATGGACGAATTTTACTGCTACGTCAGTGATGCCAATGATGAATGAGCGCCGGCGGGGACGCCGTGAGCCAACGCAGGTTCAGCGATTGTTCAGACAATTGCTGCGCGAATGGTTGTGGATAAGTCTGTTGCTGTTGCCGTTGACCGCTCTGCTCTCCTATCGCGCGCAAGTCAACTTGCACGATGGCACTCCGACGTTGGGAGTGATGCTCTCGGTCTTGCTGGTGATGTGCGTATTGGGACTGCTGCTGTGGTTGCCGCGCATGAAGCTTTGGATGACCCTCGGGGGCATGGCCGTTGCGTTTCTGGTTGATTTCGGTCTGGCGGAACTGCAGCCGTGGTGGTCACCGACCCCAAGCGTACTGGGTATGTTGTTGGCTTACCTGATCTGGAATTGGCGGCGTCTCAGCGTGGTGTTGACCTACTTCGGATGGGAATTGGCGCGTCTGGACGCTGAACCGAAAATATTCCCTGAACGCCGACGTACGCCGTTCCCCACCGGCGACCGCTTGCAGGGGCAAGTCATGGCGCTGGAGCAGGCCATGAGTCGCGCTCGCGACACCCATCGCTTCATTGCGGACGGTCTGGAGTATCTGCCAGTCGCCACGTTGATCAGTGACCCGAATGGCCGGATCCTGTTGGGTAACCGCAAGGCTCGTGAGCTGTTCAGTAATGATTTGGTGGGCGAAGACGTGCTTGAGCAAATGGCACGATTGGGCTATCCGGAACTGGTTAACGGCGCACCTGCTCTGTTATCTGAATTGCCGCTGCTGGAATTCCGCGACATCAAGGAGCGTAGCCTGCGCCTGGAGCGTGCGCCGTTGCTGCCAGTGGACGGGGAAACGCCGGTGGGTTGGCTGTTGAGCCTGACTGACCTCAGCGTCGAACGCGATGCAGAAGAACAACGCGGCGTCTTGTTGCGCTTCCTGTCACATGATCTGCGGGCACCCCATTCGGCGATTCTCGCCCTGCTTGATGTGCATCGCCAACAGGTGGGTGGCGATGCGCAGTTGTTTGATCAAATCGAGCTTCAGGTGCGCCGCGCATTGGATCTCACCGAAAGCTTCGTGCAGCTGGCGAGGGCCGAATCCGAAGCGTATGAATTTCAACCGAGCCTGTTTGCAATGATGGTGCTGGATGTCTTCGACCAGGCGTTGCCCATTGCCCAGCAGAAGCGGATCGAATTGCTCCAGCAAATAGACGTAGAGGCGCAGGAAAGTTTGGTCATGGCGGATCAGGCGCTGCTGACTCGGGCGCTGTTCAATTTGTTGGAAAACGCCATTAAATACAGCGCTCCCGGTACATCCGTCCGTTTAACAGTCAAGCGCGACGAAGGCTGGCTGACGTGTGAATTGGTCGACCAGGGCAAAGGCATTACCCCCAATGAACTACCCGATTTGTTCAGTCAGTACCGTCGTTTTTCATCGGCCCAGGGTATCGATGGTGTAGGACTTGGTCTGTCGATGGTGAAAGCAGTGGTGGATCGTCACGGGGGGCTGATTGGATGCCGAAGCGTGGTGGGTGAAGGGACTTGTTTCAGTCTTCGGTTGCCTCTGTTCGAAGAGTGAAACTCTCACATCAAGGGTATAAAAAAACCGGCTATATCAGCCGGTTTTTTTGCGCCCGAAAAAAACTTATGCACGTTTTTCGGAGATTTATCTGATTTTGAAATATGTATATAAATCATTACCTTAAAGATAAATTACGCCGCTTTTCTCACAAACGGTACACAGGTTATCCACAGAACCTCAGACAACCACTTGATCATTGGCAACGGGCGCTTGCGGAGCCGGTGGCAGAGAGCCCATTTCCCGTTGCATTTGTTCGTTCCAGGCCTGGACCCGATCGTTCAAATCGGCGATGGCTCGAGGGCCGCTGCCTTTGGCATACATCGGTTCGCCAATGATTACGGTGATGACACCCTGGTTCTTTTTCCAACCGGTTTTCGGCCAGAATTTGCCGGCATTGTGTGCAATCGGCAGCACCGGCAGATCGGCATTCACCGCCAACGCGGTGCCGCCCCGGGAGAATTTGCCGATGGTGCCGTAGGGAACGCGCGTGCCTTCGGGGAAGATCAGCACCCAGACGTTGTCCTTGAGCAGTTCGTCGCCCTTCTTCGCTACGTGCTTGAGAGCGGCTTTCGGGTTGTCACGGTCGATGGCAATTGGCCGCAGCATGGCCATCGCCCAACCGAAAAACGGCACATAAAGCAGTTCACGCTTGAGCACCTGGCTCAGCGGTGAGAAATAGGCGGAGAGAAAGAAAGTCTCCCAGGTGCTCTGGTGGTTCGACTGGATTACGCAGGGACGATCCGGCACGTTGTGCTCGCCCTTCACTTCGTAGCGAATACCCAGGAACACCTTGCTCAACCACAAGGCGCAGCGGCACCAATAGACATTGATGAAGCGATAGCGCGCCTTGAACGGCAAAAAGGGCGCGATAAAAAAACTCAGGCTGCACCACAGCAAGGAGCTGGTGCCCAGCAGCAGGTAAAAGAGAAAGGTCCTGATGGCCTGCAATATCGACATGGTGACGTTTACCGTTGCGGGCAACACCCGCCTGTATAAAGCGCACTCCTGATCAATCCTTTATCAGGAAATATCAGAAGCACTCTAATTGTGGATAAGTTCTGCGGCAATCGCCGCCAGATCGTCAAAAATCAATGTGCCAGCCGGAAGGGTCTTGCCCAAAGTCTTTTCGCCTTTCCCGGTCTTTACCAAAACTGGCTGTGAATCGACGGCTTTGGCGGCTTCCAGGTCACCGAGACTATCGCCGACGAACCAGAGATCGGTCAGCGATACGTTGTAATGTGCGGCGATGCTTTTCAGCATCCCGGGTTTTGGCTTGCGGCAGTCACAACCTTCGTCTGGCCCATGGGGACAGTAGACGATCAGCCCGACTTCGCCGCCCTGCTCCGCCACCAGCGAGCGCAAGCGCTCATGCATGGCGTCCAGGGTAGCGATGTCGTAATAGCCGCGAGCGATGCCCGACTGGTTGGTAGCGACCGCTACCGTCCAGCCGGCCTTGCTCAACTGCGCGATGGCTTCGATCGAACCGGGGAGTGGAATCCACTCCTCCACCGACTTGATGTAAGCGTCGGAGTCAAAGTTGATCACCCCGTCCCGATCGAGAATCAGCAGTTTCAAACAGTCTTACCCCAGCAACGAAATGTCGGCGACGCCGAGGAACAAGCCACGCAGACGCGCCAGCAGTGCATAACGGTTGGCGCGCACATTGGCGTCATCCGCGTTGACCATCACCGCTTCAAAGAACGCGTCCACCGGCTCGCGCAAGGCAGCCAGGCGTGCCAGCGATTCGCTGTACTGACGCGCCGCAGCCATTGGCTGGACAGCCTGGTCTGCCTGCTGGATTGCCGAGTACAGGGAGAACTCGTTGGCGTTGTCGAAGTACTTCGCTTCCACCACGGTTGGCACGGAGCCTTCGACCTTGCTCAGCAGGTTCGAAACGCGCTTGTTGACGGCGGCCAGGGCAGCGGCTTCCGGCAGTTTGCGGAAGGCCTGCACGGCTTGCACACGTTGATCGAAGTCCAGCGCCGAACCCGGCTTAAGGGCACGAACCGACAGGTAGGTCGCGACATCGACGCCTTCGTCTTCGTAACGGGCACGCAGACGATCGAAGATGAACTCCAGCACCGAATCGTTCAGGCCGGTAGCCTTGACCTTGGCGCCGAACGCATTCACGGCGAAGGCCACGGCGTCGTTCAGGTCCAGATCCAGTTGTTTCTCGATCAGAATACGCAGCACGCCCAGCGCGGCACGGCGCAGTGCATACGGGTCTTTGCTGCCGGTCGGCAACATGCCGATGCCGAAAATGCCGACCAGCGTGTCGAGCTTGTCCGCGATGGCCACGGCCGCACCGGTCAGGGTGCTTGGCAGCTCAGCGCCGGCACCGCGCGGCATGTATTGCTCGTTCAGCGCCAGGGCAACATCTTCCGGCTCGCCATCGTTGAGGGCGTAGTAGTAACCGGCGACACCTTGCATCTCCGGGAACTCGCCAACCATCTCGGTCGACAGGTCGCACTTGGACAGCAAGCCTGCACGAGCGGCCCATGCGGCGTTGCCGCCGATGCGTTGCGCGATGTAAGCGGCCAGTTTGGAAACGCGCTCGGCCTTGTCGTAGACGCTGCCGAGTTTTTCCTGGAACACCACGTTTTGCAGGCGCTGGTTGAAGTCTTCGAGTTTCTGCTTCTTGTCTTGCTTGAAGAAGAACTCGGCGTCGGTCAGGCGTGGGCGAACCACTTTCTCGTTACCGGCGATGATCTGCTGCGGGTCTTTGCTCTCGATGTTGGCCACGGTAATGAAACGTGGCAGCAACTTGCCGTCGGCATCCAGCAGGCAGAAGTACTTCTGGTTGTCCTGCATGGTGGTGATCAGCGCTTCTTGCGGCACGTCGAGGAAGCGTTCTTCGAACGAGCACACCAGCGGCACTGGCCACTCGACCAGCGCGGTCACTTCGTCGAGCAGGTCTGGTGGCACGATCGCGGTGCCTTCCTGGCGGGTCGCCAGCTCTTCGGTGCGCTTGCTGATGATCTCGCGACGCTCGTTGGCATCGGCCAATACATAAGCGGCACGCAGGTCAGCCAGGTAGCTGGACGGCGAACCGATACGCACGCTTTCCGGGTGATGGAAGCGGTGACCACGGGAATCGCGGCCGGACTTCTGGGCGAGGATGGTGCAGTCGATGACCTGGTCACCGAGCAGCATCACCAGCCATTGGGTCGGACGAACGAATTCTTCCTTGCGCGCGCCCCAGCGCATGCGCTTGGGAATCGGCAGGTCGTTGAGGGAATCTTCGACGATGGTCGGCAGCAGGCTCGCGGTCGGCTTGCCGGCGATGCTCTGGCTGTAGCGCAGTTTAGGGCCGCTCTGATCGATTTCGCTCAGGTCGACGCCGCACTTCTTGGCAAAGCCCAGTGCTGCTTGAGTCGGGTTGCCTTCGGCATCGAAAGCGGCCTGACGTGGCGGGCCATCGAGGTTGATGCTGCGATCCGGCTGCTGGGTGGCCAGCGACGTGATCAGCACCGCCAGACGACGTGGCGCGGCATAAACGGTTTTGGTCTCGTAGTTCAGGCCGGCAGCTTGCAGGCCCTTGTCGATACCGGCAAGAAACGCCTCGGCCAGGGTGTTCAGGGCCTTGGGTGGCAGTTCTTCAGTGCCCAGTTCAACCAGAAAATCCAGAGCACTCATTGTGCAGCCTCCAGCTTGGCCAGTACTTCGTCACGCAGGTCCGGGGTCGCCATCGGGAAGCCCAGCTTGGCGCGAGCCAGCAGGTAGGCTTGCGCAACGGAACGCGCCAGGGTACGTACACGCAGAATGTATTGCTGACGCGCGGTTACCGAGATTGCCCGGCGCGCATCCAGCAGGTTGAAGGTATGGGACGCCTTCAACACCATTTCGTAGCTCGGCAACGGCAGCGGCTGGTCGAGCTCGATCAGGCGCTTGGCTTCGCTTTCGTAGAAGTCGAACAGCTCGAACAGCTTCTCGACGTTGGCGTGTTCGAAGTTGTAAGTGGACTGCTCCACTTCGTTCTGGTGGAACACGTCGCCGTAGGTCACTTTGCCCATCGGGCCGTCAGCCCAGACCAGGTCGTAGACCGAGTCCACGCCTTGCAGGTACATGGCCAGACGCTCAAGACCGTAGGTGATCTCGCCAGTCACCGGGTAGCACTCGATGCCGCCCGCTTGCTGGAAGTAAGTGAACTGGGTCACTTCCATGCCGTTGAGCCAGACTTCCCAGCCCAGACCCCAGGCGCCGAGGGTCGGCGATTCCCAGTTGTCTTCGACGAAGCGAATGTCGTGGACCAGCGGGTCCAGACCGACATGCTTGAGGGAGCCCAGGTACAGTTCCTGGAAGTTGTCCGGGTTCGGCTTCAGGACTACCTGGAACTGGTAGTAGTGCTGCAGACGGTTCGGGTTTTCGCCGTAGCGGCCGTCAGTCGGACGACGACTTGGCTGCACATAGGCGGCGTTCCAGGTTTCCGGGCCAATGGCGCGCAGGAATGTTGCGGTGTGGAAAGTGCCGGCGCCTACTTCCATATCGTAGGGCTGAAGTACCACACAACCTTGCTCGGCCCAGTATTGCTGGAGGGCGAGGATCAAGTCTTGGAAGGTACGCACGGCTGGCGTAGGCTGGCTCACGAATTCACCTGTTTCTTGGGCTGCGATTTAAAGAGCGGGAGTATACCCGATTCGATGCTGCGCACGCCCCCTGGAGCCTTATGCCACGCTGCTTTTGGTGTTCCGAAGATCCGCTGTACATGGCTTATCACGATCAGGAGTGGGGCACGCCGCTACGCGATGCGCAGGGTTTGTTCGAGTTGCTTTTGCTCGAAGGGTTCCAGGCCGGGCTTTCCTGGATCACCGTGTTGCGCAAACGCGAGCACTATCGCCAGGTGATGTACGGCTTCGACGTGCAGCGCGTGGCGCAGATGAGCGATGCCGAAATCGAGGAATTGATGCTCGATCCGGGCATCATTCGCAATCGCCTCAAACTCAATGCAGCCCGGCGCAATGCCCAGGCCTGGCTGGCGCTGGAGGACCCGGTGGCGTTTCTCTGGTCCTTCGTCGGCAATGTGCCGAAGATCAATCATTTCAAGGACCGTACCGAAGTCCCCGCCATCACGCCGGAAGCGGTGGAAATGAGCAAAGGCCTGAAAAAGGCCGGCTTCACCTTCGTCGGTCCGACCATTTGCTACGCGCTGATGCAGGCCTGCGGCATGGTCATGGACCATACGCAGGATTGCGACCGCTACGCGCTGCTGGCGAACGGCGGTTAGAATAGCCGCCTCGCGCGCAGCACAAGATCAGGAGTGACCTGTGGATAAGTTAAAAGGCGCCTTGCTGGTAGGCGCTCTGCGGCTGTTTGCCCTGCTCCCGTGGCGGGCAGTGCAGGCAGCCGGGTCGGCGATCGGCTGGTGTATGTGGAAATTCCCCAACCGCTCCCGGGACGTGGTGCGGATCAACCTCGCCAAGTGTTTTCCGGAAATGGACCCCGCCGAGCGCGAGCGCCTGGTCGGCCAGAGCCTGAAGGACATCGGCAAGTCCCTGACCGAAAGTGCCTGCGCCTGGATCTGGCCGGCCCAGCGCTCCATTGATCTGGTGCGCGAAGTCGAAGGTCTCGACGTATTGAAGGAAGCCCTCGCCTCCGGCAAAGGCGTCGTTGGCATCACCAGCCACCTGGGCAACTGGGAAGTGCTCAACCACTTCTATTGCAGCCAGTGCAAGCCGATCATCTTCTACCGTCCGCCGAAATTGAAGGCGGTGGATGAATTGCTGCAAAAGCAACGGGTGCAATTGGGCAACAAGGTGGCCGCGTCCACCAAGGAAGGCATCCTCAGCGTCATCAAGGAAGTGCGCCGAGGTGGTGCAGTGGGTATTCCCGCTGACCCGGAACCGGCCGAATCCGCCGGGATCTTCGTGCCGTTCTTTGCCACTCAGGCGCTGACCAGCAAATTTGTGCCAAACATGCTCGCTGGCGGAAAAGCGGTCGGCGTGTTCCTGCATGCCCTGCGGCTGCCGGACGGTTCGGGTTACAAAGTGATCCTCGAAGCCGCGCCGGAAGCCATGTACAGCACCGATACCGAGACGTCCTGCGCGGCGATGAGCCAAGTGGTCGAGCGCTATGTACGGGCCTATCCGAGCCAGTATATGTGGAGCATGAAGCGCTTCAAGAAACGTCCGCCCGGCGAAGAACGCTGGTACTGACCGACTTGGCACACTCTGTGGATAACCTGTAGGAGCTGCCGCAGGCTGCGATTTTTTGATCTTGCTTTGCGGCTTATCCACACCCCGTTCATTAGGGCGCAAAAAGATGTCCGAACACCGCAAATCATTTCGCATCAAGATCAGTCACGAAAGCTTCGGCGATTGCCTGGGCCAGACCCGCAATCTCTCGACCACGGGTGTCTACGTCAAACATCCGGCCTTGTCGGCACTGCCCAGGGGCGCGGTGGTCTACGGCCAGGTGCAGGACTTACCCACAAGCGCGCCGCGGGTGCGTATGGAAGTGGTGCAGGTAGATGCCGAAGGCATTGGTTTGCGCTATCTCTGATCAGGGCGCCTGACGGTCGAGTTTCTTCAGGAACACCGTCATTTCCTTCTCGGCCTGCTTGTCGCCATGGGCAGTGGCGGCTTCCAGGCCTTGCTCCCAGGCCCGGCGCGCAGCCGCATGGTCCGCCAACGCCAGGTGGGCCTTGCCCAATAGCTTCCACGCCGCCGAATACTTTGGATCAATTTCCACACAACGCTGGAAATGCTCCACAGCCTTGGCGTTCTCCCCCAGATCCAGATAACCCTTGCCCAGGCCGAAGCGCAGCAACGAGTTATCCACACCCTTGGCGAGCATTTTTTCCAGGGATTCGATCATGAACACTTTCCTTTGAGAGTAGAAAACTCTGTGGCGAGCGAGCTTGCTCCCGCTCGAGCGCGAAGCGGTCGCCTTTTAGACACCGTGTTCAGATGTTTCGCGACTGCTGCGCAGCCGAGCGGGAGCAAGCTCCCTCGCCACAAAAGATCAGGATCAGAAAAAGCTCAGCCCCACATGGAACAGCTTCTCCACATCCCGAATGTGCTTTTTATCCACAAGGAACAAAATCACGTGGTCGCCGGTTTGGATCACCGTGTCATCGTGGGCAATGATCACCTCTTCATCGCGGATTATCGCGCCAATGGTGGTGCCCGGTGGCAGGCCGATGTTCTCGATGGCCTTGCCGATGACCTTGCTCGATTTCGCATCGCCATGGGCAATTGCCTCGATGGCCTCTGCCGCGCCGCGGCGCAGTGAGTGCACGCTGACGATATCGCCGCGCCGCACGTGGGCGAGCAAGGTGCCGATGGTCGCCAGTTGCGGGCTGATGGCGATGTCGATGTCGCCGCCCTGGATCAAGTCGACATAGGCCGGGTTGTTGATGATGGTCATCACCTTCTTCGCGCCCAGCCGCTTGGCCAGCAGCGACGACATGATATTGGCCTCGTCATCGTTGGTCAGGGCCAGGAAGATGTCCGCATCGGCGATGTTCTCTTCCAGCAGCAAGTCGCGGTCTGAGGCACTGCCCTGCAAGACCACGGTGCTGTCGAGGGTGTCCGAGAGATGGCGGCAGCGCGCCGGGTTCATCTCGATGATCTTCACCTGGTAGCGGCTTTCGATGGCTTCGGCCAACCGCTCGCCGATCTGCCCGCCGCCGGCGATAACGATGCGTTTGTAGGTTTCGTCGAGGCGACGCATTTCACTCATGACTGCACGAATGTTCGCGCGGGCGGCGATGAAGAATACTTCGTCATCCGCCTCGATCACCGTATCGCCTTGCGGCAGGATCGGCCGGTCACGGCGAAAAATCGCCGCGACGCGGGTTTCGACGTTCGGCATGTGCTCGCGCAACTGCCGCAATTGCTGACCCACCAGTGGCCCGCCGTAGTAGGCGCGCACCGCGACCAGTTGCGCCTTGCCTTCGGCGAAGTCGATCACCTGCAAGGCGCCCGGATGCTGGATCAGACGCTTGATGTAGTTGGTGACCACTTGCTCCGGGCTGATCAATACGTCCACCGGAATCGCTTCGTTATCGAAGAGCTCGGTCTTGGTCAGGTACGCGGCTTCACGGACCCGGGCGATCTTGGTCGGCGTGTGGAACAGGGTGTGGGCGACCTGACAGGCCACCATGTTGGTTTCGTCGCTGCTGGTCACGGCGACCAGCATGTCGGCGTCGTCCGCGCCGGCCTGGCGCAGAATCGTCGGCAGTGAGCCACGACCCTGTACCGTGCGGATGTCCAGCCGGTCGCCGAGGTCGCGCAGGCGTTCGCCATCGGTGTCGACGACGGTGATGTCGTTGGCCTCGCTGGCCAAGTGTTCCGCTAGCGAACCGCCGACCTGCCCCGCTCCGAGGATGATGATTTTCATCCAGTCACTCCGTTGAATCCATTTTAGCCGCGCGCGGCGGCGATCTTGATCAGCTTGGCGTAGTAGAAGCCGTCGTGCCCGCCTTCCTGGGCCAGCAACTGGCGACCATGGGGCTGCTTGATGCCGGCCTGTGTGGCGAGGTCCAGCTCACGGGCGCCTGGTGTGCGGGCGAGGAAGGCCGCGATGACTTCGGTGTTTTCGGTCGGCAGCGTCGAGCAGGTGGCGTAGAGCAAGATGCCGCCCACTTCCAGGGTCGTCCACATGGCGTCGAGCAACTCGCCTTGCAACACCGCCAGTGCGGCAATGTCGTCGGGTTGGCGAGTGAGCTTGATGTCCGGGTGACGGCGAATCACGCCGGTGGCCGAGCAAGGAGCGTCCAACAGGATGCGCTGGAACGGTTTGCCGTCCCACCACGCCTGAGTGTCGCGGCCGTCGGCGGCGATCAGTTCGGCGCTCAGGCCCAGGCGTTCGAGGTTTTCCCGCACGCGTACCAGTCGCTTGGCTTCCAGGTCTACCGCCACGACACCGGCCAGTTTTGGCTCGGCTTCGAGGATATGGCAGGTCTTGCCGCCCGGCGCGCAGCAGGCGTCGAGCACCCGTTGGCCGGGGGCGAGGTCGAGCAGATCGGCGGCCAGTTGCGCGGCTTCATCCTGCACGCTGATCCAGCCTTCGGCGAAGCCCGGCAGGCTGCGCACGTCGGCGGCGGCGTCGAGGATGATGCCATCGCGGCTGTACTCGCATGCACTGGCGGCGATGCCCGCTTCGCTCAGCAAGCCAAGGTAGGCGTCACGGCTGTGATGACGACGGTTGACCCGCAGAATCATTGGCGGGTGCGCATTGTTCGCCGCGCAAATGGCTTCCCATTGCTCAGGCCAGAAAGCCTTGAGGGATTTTTGCAGCCAGCGCGGGTGAGCGGTGCGCACCACCGGATCACGCTCCAGCTCGGCGAAAATCGTTTCGCTTTCACGCTGGGCATTACGCAACACCGCGTTGAGCAAGGCCTTGGCCCAGGGTTTTTTCAGCTTGTCGGCACAACCGACGGTTTCGCCGATGGCGGCGTGGGCCGGAACGCGGGTGTAGAGCAATTGATAGAGGCCGACCAGCAGCAGCGCTTCGACATCGGCGTCCGCAGCCTTGAACGGCTTCTGCAACAGTTTGGCCGCCAGCGCCGACAAACGCGGCTGCCAGCGAGCGGTGCCGAAGGCCAGGTCCTGGGTAAAACCGCGATCCCGGTCCTCAACCTTGTCCATCTGCGTGGGCAGCGAACTGTTGAGCGAAGCTTTGCCGCTCAGGACTGCGGCGAGTGCCTTGGCGGCGGCCAGACGCGGATTCATTGAGCGTCCGCCGCTTGACCGAGCACCGTGCCGACGGCGAACTTCTCGCGACGGCTGTTGAACAGGTCACTGAAGTTCAAAGCCTTGCCACCGGGCAATTGCAGGCGGGTCAGACACAGCGCCTGCTCACCGCAGGCGACGATCAGGCCGTCCTTGCTGGCGCCGAGGATTTCACCCGGTGCGCCCTTCCCTTCAGCCAGGCTCGCGGCCAGCACTTTCAGCGCTTCGCCGTTCAAGGTGCTGTGAGTGATCGGCCAAGGGTTGAAGGCACGGACCAGACGCTCAAGCTCAACCGCCGGACGAGCCCAGTCAATGCGGGCTTCATCCTTGTTCAATTTGTGCGCGTAAGTGGCGAGGCTGTCGTCTTGCACTTCGCCTTCCAGCGTTCCGGCAGCGAGGCCGGCGATCGCCTGAATGACGGCGGGCGGCCCCATTTCGGCCAGACGGTCGTGCAGACTGCCGCCGGTGTCTTCGGCGCTGATCGGCGTGGTGACTTTGAGCAGCATCGGCCCGGTGTCGAGGCCGGCTTCCATGCGCATCACGGTCACACCGCTTTCAGCGTCGCCCGCTTCGACGGCGCGCTGGATCGGTGCCGCACCGCGCCAGCGTGGCAGCAGCGAGGCGTGGCTGTTGATGCAGCCCAGGCGCGGGATATCCAGCACCACTTGCGGCAGGATCAGGCCGTAGGCGACCACCACCATCAAGTCCGGCTTCAGCGCGGCCAGTTCGGCCTGAGCCTCTTCGTTGCGCAACGTGGGTGGTTGCAGCACCGCAATGTTGTTCTCCAGAGCAAGCTGTTTGACCGGGCTCGGCATCAGCTTCTGCCCACGACCTGCCGGGCGGTCCGGTTGGGTGTAGACGGCGACGATCTCGTAAGGGCTGTCGAGCAGGGCCTTGAGGTGTTCGGCGGCGAATTCCGGGGTGCCGGCAAAGACGATGCGCAGTGGCTCAGTCATTCATGAAGTCTCTTGAAAAGAAAAAGGCTTGCCGCAGCAAGCCTTTGAAGATGGGCATCAGGCGTTCTGGCGATGGAGCTTTTCCAGTTTCTTCTTGATGCGGTCGCGTTTGAGCGTGGACAGGTAATCGACGAACAATTTGCCATTGAGGTGGTCGCATTCGTGCTGGATGCACACGGCGAGCAAATCTTCGGCGATCAGTTCGTAAGGCTGGCCGTCGCGGTCCAGAGCCTTGACCTTGACCCGTTGCGGGCGATCGACGTTTTCGTAGAAGCCCGGTACCGAAAGGCAGCCTTCCTGGTACTGGCCCATGTCGTCGGTCAGCGGTTCGAGCTCGGGGTTGATGAACACTCGCGGCTCGGTGCGGTCTTCGGAGAGGTCCATCACGACGATACGTTTGTGCACGTTGACCTGGGTCGCGGCGAGGCCGATGCCCGGTGCTTCATACATTGTTTCAAACATGTCATCGACCAACTGACGCACTTCGTCGTCCACTACGGCCACCGGTTTGGCGATAGTGCGCAGGCGCGGGTCAGGGAATTCGAGGATGTTCAAAATGGCCATAAGCTTGATGACTGCACGTGTGAAGTAAGGTCGGGTCGATGGCCTGGCGGGTCCGAAGATGCAGGCTACCGTTGTAAAACGTAGCTCCCTTCTTTCGATAAGCAAGCCGGGAGCGAGCCACTGACGGCTCTGGCGTTTCACGCGAACGTACATAATAAAGGGATTCACCGCATGAGGAAATCACTACTCGCCCTGCTGCTTCTGGCGTCGGCCGGTTTGGCGCACGGGCAAGTGCAACTCAAGGAAGGTTTTCCACAGCAATACACCGTCGTAGCGGGCGACACGCTCTGGGGGATCTCGGGGAAATTCCTTCGCGAACCGTGGCAGTGGCCCGAGCTCTGGCAAGCCAATCCGCAGATCGAAAACCCTAACCTCATCTACCCCGGCGACTCGCTGTCGCTGGTCTACGTCAACGGCGAGCCACGCCTGACCCTTAATCGCGGCGCCTCCCGAGGCACCATCAAGCTATCGCCACGCGTGCGCAGTAGCCCGGTGGCCGAGGCGATCCCGAGCATTCCGCTGAAATCGATCAACAGCTTTCTGCTGAGCAACCGTATCGTCGACAACGCCGAGGACTTCGACAAGGCGCCTTACATCGTGGCCGGTGATGCCGAACGGGTCCTCAGCGGCATCGGTGACCGCATCTTCGCCCGCGGCCACTTCGACCCGGCGCAACCGGTCTACGGCATCTTCCGTCAGGGCAAGGTCTACACCGATCCGCAGACCCAGGAGTTTTTGGGGATCAACGCCGATGACATTGGTGGAGGCGAAATCGTCGCTACCGAAGGCGACGTCGCCACCCTGGCACTACAACGCACCACCCAGGAAGTGCGCCTCGGCGACCGTTTATTCAGCGGTGAAGAGCGCTCGATCAACTCGACCTTCATGCCCAGTGCGCCGAAAACCGACATCAATGGCTTGATCATTGATGTGCCGCGTGGCGTGACGCAAATTGGCGCATTGGATGTGGTTACGTTGAACAAGGGCCAGCGTGACGGTCTGGCAGAGGGCAACGTTTTGGTGGTGATGAAAACCGGTGAAACCGTGCGCGACCGGATCACCGGCCAGTCGCTGAAAATTCCCGATGAACGCGCCGGCCTGTTGATGGTTTTCCGCACCTACGACAAGCTCAGCTACGGACTGGTGCTGAACGCATCACGTTCCTTGGCGGTAATGGACAAGGTGCGAAACCCGTAGCGTGCTTCACAAGTTACCAACAGAGTTATCCACAGCTTATTCCCGTTTGTACGGGTGCTCATAACGATCAAGGATGATCCATGTCGATGCCTGCTGCTGCACCGGTTTCCCCTGCGGAACTGGAAGCTCGTCTACGTCTTCACCGGTTGCCGGAACTTGGCCCGGCGCGTTTCAAGAAATTGCTGGAGGCCTTCGGTTCGGCGTCCAAAGCCATCAGCGCACCGGCCAGCGCCTGGCGTGCGTTGGGCCTGCCGCTGGCCTGTGCCGAGGCCCGGCGCAGTGCTGAAATCCGCGATGGCGCAAGCCATGCTTTGGCCTGGCTAGAGCGTCCTGGCCAGCATTTGCTGATGTTTGATCAAGCCGATTACCCGGCGCTGCTGGCTGAAATCAGCGATGCGCCGCCGCTGTTATTCGTGGCAGGTGATCCGGGCATTCTGGAGAAACCGCAACTGGCGATGGTGGGTAGCCGTCGTGCCTCACGACCGGGCATGGATACTGCCGCAGCGTTTTCGCGCAGCCTGGCTAGCGCCGGTTTTGTCGTGACCAGCGGTCTGGCTCTCGGTATCGACGCCGCCGCGCATCAGGCGGCGCTGGACGTTGGCGGGCAGACGGTCGGCGTGCTTGGCACGGGTCTTGAAAAGTTTTATCCACAGCGCAATAGACGGCTCGCCGATGCAATGATTGCCTCGGGCAGCGCGGTACTTTCGGAGTTCCCGCTGGACGCCGGCCCGACCGCCAGCAACTTCCCCCGGCGCAACCGAATCATCAGTGGACTGTCTCTTGGAGTGCTGGTGGTCGAGGCCAGTGTTGCCAGCGGTTCGTTGATCACCGCGAGGCTGGCGGCGGAACAGGGACGCGAGGTGTATGCGATTCCGGGATCGATCCATCACCCGGGCGCCAAGGGTTGCCACCAGTTGATCCGCGACGGTGCGGTGTTGGTGGAAACCATCGAACACATTCTTGAAGCCTTGCGCGGCTGGCAACAGCTGCCGTTATCCACAGAATCCGATGCGGGAGTGGTGTCCCATCCTTTGCTGGCATTGCTCCACGCCGCACCTCAAACCAGTGAAATGCTGGCTGACGCCAGTGGCTGGGCCTTGCCCAAAGTGCTGGCGGCGTTGACGGAGCTGGAAATGGACGGCCGCGCCGTGTGTGAAAACGGCCGCTGGTTTGCGCGGGTGAGCTAGGTTTTATAAGGAAGATCGGTAAACTGCGCAGAGCCTTATTCTGGAGAGTTTATTCATGGTCAACAGTTGGCGTGTGCAACAAGCCGCGCAAGCAGTTCGCGCCGGGGCGGTGATTGCCTACCCAACCGAAGCTGTCTGGGGTCTGGGGTGCGACCCGTGGGACGAAGAGGCAGTGGAGCGTTTGCTGCTGATCAAGGGCCGGTCTGTGGATAAAGGCCTGATTTTGGTCGCTGACAACATCCGCCAGTTCGACTTCCTGTTCGAAGATTTCCCCGAGCTGTGGATGGACCGCATGGCCAGTACCTGGCCGGGGCCGAACACCTGGCTGGTGCCGCATCAGAATATGTTGCCGGAGTGGATCACCGGCGTGCATGAAACCGTGGCGCTGCGGGTCAGCGATCACCCGCAGGTGCGGGATTTGTGCGCACTGGTCGGACCGCTGGTGTCGACGTCCGCCAACCCGCAGGGCCGCCCGGCGGCGCGCACGCGGATTCGCGTGGAGCAGTATTTCCGTGGGCAGATTGACCTGGTGCTGGGTGGGAATCTGGG